>DAHZZC010000222.1 GCA_027435495.1 Planctomycetales bacterium | reverse complement strand
CGATGATCGAGATCATCTCGCCCGGCAACAAGGACCGTCGGGCCCCGTTCGACGCCTTCATCAACAAGGCCGAGCAGGCCCTGATCGCCGGCATCCATCTGCTGATTGTCGACCTCTTCCCTCCCACGACGCGCGACCCGGACGGAATCCATCGGGCCATCTGGGGTGCCGGTCGGGACGGCGATTTCGCTCTCCCGCCCGACAAGCCCCTGACCTGCGTCTCGTACATCGGCTATCCCGCGAGCGAGGTCTTCCTGGAACCGGTCGCGTTGGGAGATCCCCTGCCCGAGATGCCGTTGTTCCTCACGCCACAAACCTACGTACCCGTGCCGCTGGAGCCGACCTACGAGGCGGCCTGGGAGTCGGTCCCCGATTTCCTCCAGGACGAACTCAGCGGCCCATCGGCCAACGACCGGAAGCCGACGGACTGACCGTCATCTCACGTCCGCGACATGTTCCAGGCCAGCCAGAACGCCAGCACGATCCCGGCGATGAATCCGGTGTAGGCAAGCGGGTGGGGACCCTCTCGGTAGACCACCGACGAGGCGACAAAGAGCCCGGCGATCACGATCCCAACCGCCAGCGTGTTGGCCGCCCTCGTGAGCTGGCGGACCAGGTGACTGAAGTCCTGCAAGTCGAACGTCACCCGCATCTCGCCCCGCCGGATGGACTCCAATGACTGGCTCAGCACGTCGGGCAGGAGCGTCGCGATCCGCTGGATGTCCTCGGCGGTCCGGATCGTCTGGTGCAGGACCCGCGCCGGCCGGAATCGGCGGACGGCGAGCGATCGAAGGAATGGCTCGAGTTGCCCGGCGATGTCGAATCGGGGGTCAAGGTTCCGCCCGACCGACTCGATGGTCACCAGCGACCGGATCAGGAGCACCAGCTCCGGCGGGATGTGCAGGTGATGGACCCGGACGAAGCCGATCAACTCGTGGAGCAGCGGACCCAACTCGATCGCCTCGAGCGAGAGCTCGGAGTAGGCCGAGACCAGCTCGGCAAGATCTCGGCGGAAGTCGCGGGCGTCGAGCGGCTCGCCTCGCACATCCAGCGCCTCGAGAGCCCGAATCACGCGGTCGGTGTCCTGAGCGAGCAGCCCCATCAGGAGGTCGGAGATTCGCTCGCGGGACGGCAGGTCGAGCCGGCCGAACATCCCGTAATCCAGCGGAGCGATCACCCCGCCGGGCAGGACGCGCAGATTCCCGGGATGTGGGTCGGCATGGAAGAAGCCCAGTTCGAAGATCTGTCGGAGCAGGATCCGGGCACCGGTCACAGCGACGGCCTCCGGCTCGATTCCCATTTCTCGGATTCCGTCGAGATCGTCGATCGCCACCCCGCCGATGAACTCCATCGCGATGACCCGAGGGGTCGAGAACTCCTCGAAGACGCTCGGGATGTGTGCCGAGGGATCGGAGGCGAACTGGTGTCGACACCGCTGGATGGTCCGCCGCTCAGTCGAGAAGTCCAGCTCGCGCCAGAGCGTCCGCTCAAACTCACGTGCCAGCGAGATCGGCCGGTAGGTCGCCAACGTGGGGATGTGCCGCTCGACCAGTTGTGCCAGGTTCTTGACGATGTCGAGGTCCGCCTTCACGACCTTGACGATCTCCGGACGACGGATCTTCAGCGCCACGATCCGGCGATCGTGCAGGACGGCTCGGTGAACCTGCGAGATCGACGCCGAGGCCACCGGAACCGGATCCAGCTCAGCGAAGACCTCCGAGACGGGCCGGCCGTAATCCTCGACCAGGATGGCTTCGACCTGCTCGAAGGGGAACGGCCGGACATCGGTCCGGAGGATGGCGAGCTCAGCGATGTACGCCTCGGGGAGCAAGTCAGGCCGGGTGCTGAGGAGTTGACCCAGCTTGACAAAGGTCGGCCCTAACTCCTCCAGGACCATCCGCAATCGGCACGCTCGGTCCTGAGGCGGCACGCTATCACCGAGCGCCGCTCGCTCGAAAGGTCGAACCAGCCCTTCCAGATGCAAGGCCGAGACCACGTCCTGATAGCCGTATTTCACCAGTGTTGTCAGGATCTGGCGATATCGCGGCAGATCCCGGAGATGCCCGACTGTCTCGCGGATCACGACGCCCCCCTCTTGGTCCGTCGAGCGGCGCCCGGCCCCCCGATCCCTGGCCATCAATCTTCGTCTTGCAGCAAACTACCGTTTCGGTTAAATTATCGCTTATGATTTCGATGGCGAATTCGGATGGTTTTGGGAACACTCCATGCTGACCCAAGAGATGGCCGGAGTTCGCAAACTGGAAACCTCGGAGGAATACTCGGAGGCCCGTGTCGAGGCCATCGGGTACATTTTCCATGGGACTCCACCGGATTCCAACGGCAAACGTCCAGCCGCCCGCGCGTCGTCCAATCTCCTCCACTTCGCGCGTTGCGTGAAACTGGAGAAGGTCGCCGCAGGGGAGGCGAAAATCTGGTTCCAGAGCATCCGAAAAGCTCAGGAGCATCTCGACGAGTCCGTGGGGCGTCGCCACTGGAAGTGGTGCAAGCTCTGCGAGCGCGAGATTACCCAGCGGATTATTGACGAGGGCTAAGGTCCTCGACCGCCCCTCAATCCCAGGCTCTTCGGATCACCTCGCCGGGGTCCTGTCCGCCCGTCGGCGAGGCCGCCTTCGCTCAGCCTTCCAATCACCCATGTCAGATCATCGGCCGAACCGCCCGGTGCAGGCCGAACTACGCGCCAGGTTCTCCCTCCCCGTTCGGTTCTCGTTCGAATGAGGGGAGCTCCCTCGAAGAATGAGGGAAAAACTCGTCCGATACCGCACTTCGGACGGTCAGGTGAGAGGAGCGGGACCCAGGATGAGCCGGTCAAACTCAGGGTTGCCGCGAAGCTGCTCGAAATCCGGTTCGTCGGCCACCAGGGTACGCAAGTCGGGATCGAGGTCGAATGCGATGGCGAGAGCATCCACCGCCTTCAAGACGTCACCAGCGAGACTCCAGTAGCAAGCAAGATTGTAATGAAGCAGGGATTCTTCCGGGTTATCAACCAGAGCACGTCCAAGAGCCACGATGGCCTGCGCGAGCCGGTTAGTGCGTTTGTAGCACCAACCGAGGGCGAGGGCAACACGGGTATCGCTCGGCCGTAGCAAGGCGGCAGCCTCAAGCGGCTTGATCGCCTCGCGATACCGATCCACGCAACGTAGAGCCTCGCCCCGCAGGAAGCTGGTCTCGAAGGGCATCAGGGACGAGTCGGGTAGGGAATCGAGAACCTGAAGGGCGCGGTGGGGCAAGTCCAGCATCAAGTAGCCTTCGGCTTCGTCGAGCAGTTTGCGGACACGGTCGCGACTGATCCGACTCATCGCCGAGCGCTCTCCCAGGAGGGCCGCCGCCATGGCCATCCGGCTGCGGCCCCGGCCGATAGACGCCTGAACGAGATGCTGATCGTTGGCGTCCCGGGTGATCTCCCCGGGTCATTGCATGAGGTTCCAGTGAAGTTTACTCCGGAATCCGCCCTGGGGAAAGGGCGAGAGCGGGCCCGGCCCTCCGTTGATGCTCTGAGGCAACGTGCGAACGGTCGGGTGCGAGCCGGGCCGGGCCTGATCTCCGGAGAGGGTTCGTCTGGAACGCTTCAGAAGACTCGGTTTGCACCGCGGTCGCCGCCACCCCGGGCCAGCGAATGGAATTGTTCGAGGGTCTCCCCCTCGCGACGGGTCAGCTCGCGTTCCGTCGCGACCAGATCGGGAATCTCAAGTCCGAGAGTCGATTGCTGGACCAGAGCGTAGGCTCGGGCATCGATCCCCTCCCGGTTCTGGAGCCCATCCAGCCATCGTTTGGGAATATCATCGACGCCATAATAGGCTCCAGCCATGGCTCCGAGAATGGCCCCGGCGGTGTCCGCATCACCGCCGAGGTTGATGACCTCGGAGATGGCTTCTTCGAAACAATCGGTGGTCAGCAGGAGGTAAAGGCAGGTGGGGATGCAGGCTGGCGGAAAGCCCTGGGTCGGCCGCCGACAGCAGGGCTCGGCGCCGTGACGATTGGCCTCGTCCACCAGAGCATTTAGAGCGCGATCGCGGGAAAGTTCCAGAACCGATTCGGCGTGGGCGATGGTCCGGGGGAGCGACCGTGGATGATCGGCAAGCTTGATCACGTATTCGGTATGCGACTTGGCGATCCGGTTTTCGTCCTTGACGAGGTCGGAGGCGACCCAGAGGAGCAGGCTGGGGTCGCGCGGCTCCTCCGCGAGGAGGCGCCGGATGGTATGGGCGACGGCCAGCGCCCCCGTGAGGCTGCGGATATCGCGGTGGGTCATCAGGCTGGCGGCCAGGATCGAATCGAAGGCCGCGTCCGTGTCGTCGCCGAAGTAGAGCGGGACCGGGGCGATCCGCATGGCGGCACAGATGCCGGCTCCCTCTTGACCGGTGAGGTGGGCCGGGACGCCGCGTTCCAGAGCCGCAAGCACCTGGCGGAAGCTCCGGCCAATCCCACGGTGGGCGCCGACGAAGGTTCCCTTGGGATTCGCCAGATTCAGATAAATCTCAGCCAGCCGCTCGGGCTCGATCCGACCATATTCCAGGAGGGTGTCGCAGAGGGCCAGGGCTTGTTGAGTGTCGTCCGTGTAGAGGCCTCGGAGCCTCCACCGGTACGGCTTCCGCTTCCAGGCCTGAATCCCGTCGACATAGTTCTTCACCCGCCCGTAGTGTGACTTGATCTGCTGAGAACTCAGGCCTTCCAGGGGCGCCCCCAGGGCATCCCCGATGGCCATCCCCAACAGACACCCGCGGACACGGTCAACTCGAGACAGATGAGGCATCGTGGCAGCGCTCCTCGGATGCCAGGCCGGGCGGCCGGTTCCCCGGTGCCCAACCTCAGACTCGGCCTTTCGACCGAAAGATTACCCGCTCCGGCCGGGCCATACCATCGAAAAAAAGCCGTGTGGGCCGACACAGCCGGCCCACGACGTCCACGTGGCACTACGGACACTCGATGCCACTTTCACTTAGGGTGAGACGAGACTCCATCCCTTTTTTTCGGCGTCTTCCCCGATTTTTCCCCGAGACCGGCCCAGATCAACCGGGCGGCCAGTCCCATTGTATCCACACGTCCACCAATCAACCGGCCGAAACCGCTTGGAAGATCGGGCCGAGCCTGGTTCCGGTCCGACGGCTGAGGCCGACGCACGCTTTATCGACGGGATGGAGCGTCGAGTCTCAGCGGCGATCGGGGGATTCGCGACCATCGGCTTTCCGACATCGGCCGACCCCGCAGACCGCTACGATGCGCCGATCCGTCCCGATGGGCGAGATAGGAGAAGGACGGCGTTATCTCTTCGAGAGCGTCGGATTTAGCTCGAAGAGCGACTGGGTGCGGACGATCGCGCATTCGTCGGGGAAACTGTGGAACGCGTGGATCGAGAGCGTGCTGGCCTGGGCTTCGATGTGAAGGTGGCTCAGGGGGGCGGGCGCCAGTCGGTTCGAGGACTGAAACCGATGAAAGAGGAAGTCGCGGCCGGCGTCGAGGGCGGCTTCGTCGCAGAGGTGGTGAAAAACCTCGGGATCGGTTCGCTCAACATCGATGCAGCTCTGGTACTCGACCACACCACCCGGCCGGAGGTGAGTCGACCGCTCGCGGCGAATATAACAGTGGAACAGGAGCCCCGGTTCCGGCAGCGCGGTCTCGGGGCCGGCAAGAACCTCGACCAGGCAGAGCGGGCCGGACCGGAAGAGCAGCGCGTGCCCCCCCTCAATGATCCGGAGGTCGGCCGAGAATGCACGGTGGTCGAGCCGCCGGAACGACCGGGTCGTGAACCAGTCGGGATGGATCGGACGGCGGAACACCTGAAATGAGAGATCGGAGACCCGCAATCGCCCGGAACTGACACCCATGGGGCCCGGTCCTTTCCGACGGGTGACGTTGCCCGCCCTGACGGGGCGGTCCTGCTCCCCGCCCCGCTCGCTACCGCGGGGCAACCCTATTTTAGTATACGTCGCACAGCACCGAACGCGCAAGGCTCGTTGGCTCGTTTTCGATCCACCGGCGCCGTGTCCCAGGCCGACTTGACCGAAGTCGACGTCCTGCGTAGACTCCCCGCCGCGAGGACAAGTCGCTCGCCTGCACAGGACAGTGCAACCGATTCGTCGGCTCCCCTCTTCGCCGTTCCCATCTCGATCGCAGAGCCTGTCGACTTTCGGCCTACCAGGGAAGGTCTCATGGATTCGATCGATCGCTCCCGGATCGCGCTGCCCGCCCGTGCCTGGATGGCGCTGCGGACACGAGGTGCCGGATATGCCTGGCACAAGACCCTCCGGCGGACCCTCGGCCGATGGCCGGCCTGGAAACGCCGACTGTTATACGACGACCCCCGTCGTTACTGGACACTCCGCGGCGGCGACGACTATTTCCGTGAGCAAGAGGGGCAGCCCTCGCGTTCGCGGCGAATGGAATGGATCGCCGATCGACTGGCACAATACGAGCCTCGTTCGATCCTGGAGGTCGGATGCGGCTACGGGAAACTCCTCCGGGCCCTGCGGGAACGGCTGGACGTCCCGATGGTGGGCGTCGACTTCAGCCCGTCTCAGCTTCGACACGCTCGCCGTTACCTCGGCCCGAACGCTGGCGTCGGCCTGCTGCTCGGCCGCGGCGAGTACCTGCCCTTCCCGGACTCGAGCTTCGACCTGGTCGTCACCTCGGCCGTGATCCTGCACAACCCGCCGCCAGCGGCCGAGCGGATCCGGGCCGAGGTCCTCCGCGTCACCGGTCGGTTCGCCGCTCACAGCGAGGAGACCAGCGTCAGCTATAACCGATACGGGTACGATACCGCTGCCTGGTATCGCAACCGGGGTATCGAACTGGTCGAGGCCGGGCCGATCCCCGGCGATCCGGACCGAGACTCCTCGCAGTTCTGCGTGGCCGTCCTGGACCGCCCCGAGGCCAGAGCCCAGGTCCCTGAGTATCCAAGGGCCGGGCGATTCCTCGACCTTGTCGAATCCGGGGAGCTGGACGCGATCTTCTCATGATCGACCTGGCCTTCGTGGCGCTGCTGGCGGCCATCGGGACCGGCCTTGGTCGTCGGGTGCTCGACCGGCTCGGCCAGACGCCCAACCATCCGCACGACGCCGCCGGGCTGGCACTCCCCCTTGGCTGGGGTCTGATCGCCATGGGGACCCTCGCCCTCGGCGAACTCGGCCGGCTCGATCGGCTCGGAATGCTGGGTCTGCTGGGACTCGCTCTGCTTGCGGCCCGTCGCCCCTGGTCGTGGTCCCTGGCTCGTTGGAGAGGGCCACTCACCGACGACGGGGCGCCCGGGTCGACGCTCGACCGGATCCTGACCGCGATGGCGAGCGTCGCGATCCTCGGGACGGCGATCGTCTGCTCTGCGCCCGTCACGGATGGCGATGCCCTCTGCTATCACCTTCAAGTCCCGAAGGTCTTCCTCTGGCGAGGATCGGTCGGCTACGATCCCGACCTGCACGAGACCATCTATCCGCTGCTGACCGAGATGCTTGACGCCCTCGCGCTGGCCTTTCGCGGCCCGGTCGCCTGCCGATGGATCTCCTGGTTCCTCGGCCTTTCGCTGGTGGCGAACGTCGCCGCGATGGCCAGGCCAACCCTCGGACGACGGGCCTGGTGGGCGGGGGTCATCGTCCTGCTCGCTC
>DAHZZC010000221.1 GCA_027435495.1 Planctomycetales bacterium | reverse complement strand
ACGATGAACCGACGCGACATCGTAGACGCCTACCCCGAACTGATCCGGGCCGCCGAGGGGCCGGTGATGGATTCCTCGTGCGCCTGCCTGATGCGGCTGGCCTCGGCCGTCCACGGGCAAGGTTACAAGGTCGTCCTCACGGGCGAGGGGGCCGACGAGGCGCTCGCCGGCTACCCGTGGTTCAAGACGCAGGCGATCCGGGAAAAGCTCATCGGGTGGGGCCTCACGTTCATCAACCCGGCCGTCCGCAAGATGGTCCTCCGTTCGATGGGAGGGAATCCGGCGCACGTTCCGCCGCCGCTCGGCACCCGGGGCATCCGCTCCGCTCAGCAGGACGTTTACGACCTGATGGCGCAGGGACGTTCCTTCGTCTACTCGCCCGACCTCTGGAGGCAGCTCGATGGCCATCTCGCCTACGAGGACCTCGACCTGACCAACGACCGGATCACCCGATGGGCCCCGCTGAACCAATCGCTCTACGTCGGCTACAAGGTGATGCTCGCCGGGCTTTTGCTCCAGGCCAAGGGAGACCGGGTCGCGATGAACTCGTCGGTCGAGGCGCGCTATCCGCTGCTTGACGAGGACGTCGTCGCCTTCTGCGCCTCGATCGCCCCGGAGTACAAGCTGCGGGGCCGGGTCGACAAGTGGCTGCTCCGGCAGGTCGCCGCGCGAACGCTCCCGCCCCGGATCGCCAACCGTCCCAAGACCATGTTCCGGGCGAGCCGGACGTCCGCGTTTCTGGCCCCCGACCGCCCCCGGTGGGTTGACCAGCTTCTCAGCCCCGAATCGCTCCGGAAGACCGGATGGTTCGACCCGCAAGGCGTCGCCCGGGAACTTCGGGCACAGTCCAGGTTCCTGGCGGTCACCCCCAAACGGATCATCATGGACCTTAGCCTGACCTGCGTCATCGCCACGCATCTCTGGCACCACACCTTCCTCGGCGGCGGGCTCTGCGAGTTGCCCGTCTGGGAGCCCACTCCGCTCCGCGAGAACGGCCCGCCCACCATCGACCTCAATCTCCCGATAGCCCAGCCAGGCGACCCCGCGCCGGCCCAATGAGCCGGCGCCTTGCCTCACTGCTTAGTCTCGGCCCAATTCCCGGCGCCGGAGCCGGGTTGCGATCCCCATCAGCGCCAGCCACCACGAGACGCCGTAGATGAGGTTGTCGTAGTCACGGTATCGGAGCATCAAAAGCGCGGTGAAGTACATCTGAACGGCCGGGATGAACATCTTCGGCGTGAAGAGCCAGCCCATCGACGCCAGGAAGAAGGAGCTGATTGTCCCCCACGCCGGGCGATACCATCGCATCTCCCATCCCATCAACTCGTTGAGCGAGACCACGTTGAACGAGAGGATCAGGAAGGTTCCCCAGAACCGGGTCATCAGCCCGATCGCCGCCGACGACCGCATCCAGCCCCGCCCCGCGATCAGGCGAAGTGCGACAAGCATCGCGACGAATTCGGTCACCCAGAGCAGTAAATGCCGGGGGTCGCGGTGCCGTTCCGGGTCGTAGATCGACTGGCATCCCAGGAAAATCGCGAGGTGGATCCAGGCCATCGCCGCAACCGCACGCGACCAACGCCCGCCGCCGGTCATCAACGCCTCGTCGAGATCGGCTCGCAACTCCTCTTTCCATCCCGAAAGCCGCGCCTCCCCTGGCGACGGTTCAACAACCTCTTCCACTTCCGGCATCGTCTCCAGCATTGAAATGGCCCCATTTTACCCAATTTGCCGATGGTTTCCGGTTGTCCAAGTTTATCATGGGGAACGATCGGGTGTGGGGAGGGGGCATGGTGAAGCAAAACGGACGGTCCGCCACGATAGGAGGCCCTACGTGGCGGGCCGTCTCGGTTCGATCGATTGGGGATGTGGACTGGCTCAATCGCGGAACCATCGCCGGGAGGCGCCCCAGGTCGAGGTGTGCTGCGGTTGGTTGACGACCCGTCGCGAGGTGCTGACGACGGCGGCCGTTGCGACGGAGTCGCCCGTGGTGGCCTGGGTCCCGTGGGTTGTCCCGGTGGCGGTCTGGGACGTGGCGAAGGAACCCCAGAGAGTCTTGACCGCCGGGGCGGCGGTGGCCGGGGCCGTCTGGAGGCTCGCGGCGGTCGACGGCGAGAAGTTGAGGTCCACCCAGAAGTTCATCCCGCCCGAGCCGATGTTGGGGAAGTAGCCGGCCGACTGGTAGACGCCGTTGCTTCCGATCACGCCGTTGGAAGGGGCCTGGAGTGGGCCATTGCTGACCGTCTGGCCGTTGAAGTATCCGGTTGTGATGCCGAAGTAACTCGACGATGTCGAGAACGAGACGACATAGGTCGTATTCGGCTGGATTGTCACGGGGTTGGAGAACGTGACCTGCCGCCAGCCAAAGGACGACTCGCCCGTGAAGGCTGCCGAGGCAAGCACCTGGCCGGTCGAGGACCAGAGGGTGCCGACGTTCGGGCCGCTCATCCAGGTTTGCTTGTAAAAGCGGACGCCGGTGACCACGCCGCCCGTGGTGGAGGAGAATTGCAGGCCGAGCTCGTACGAGCCCCAGGCGTAAGCGTTCTCGGGTGGGGTGGTGAGCCCGCTCCAGAGGGAATCCGTCGTCGTCGGGGCACTGGCCGCGCTGATGGTGGTCGCGGTGGCGACGTTACTGGCCGCCGAGCTGAGCCCGCCTCCGGTCGCGATCACCTGGTACGAATAACCGGTTCCGGCGGCGAGGCCGGTGTCCTGGTAGGTCGTCGCCGTGGTCGTGCCGACCTGGGCCCAGGCGCCGCCGCCGGTGCTCCGCTCGATCTCGTACCCGGTGGCGCCGGCCGCGGCGGTCCAGGAGAGGTTAATCCCTGACGACGAGGCGGCCGTTGCGCCAAGGTTCGTTGGCGCAGCCGGGGCGACGCTGATCCCCGACGACGTCGCCGAGAGGCCCGAGCCGCTGGCGGTGATCGACTGCGAACCGGCGGTCTGGAAGGTGACGTTGAAGGTGTGCGTTCCCTGGTCGGCCGACGTGAAGGTGTAGCTACCCGGCAGTCCGGCGTTCGCGTCGGTGCTGGAGAACGTGATCGTCCCGGTAAAGCCGGTATCCACTCCGCCGGTGGGACTGTCGGCCGTGACGGTGAAGTTCAACGACTGGCCGGCGGTCGCGGAGCTGGGGGCCGAGACGGTGATCGTGTCGGGCAAGGCCGTCACGCCGCCGTCAAGGGTGTTGACCACATTGGCGACGATCGGTGTGCCCAGGCCGGTGACGAAGTCGTAGCCGGCCGTCGCGGTGTAATTCGGGCTTCCGGTGCTGGTTCCGCTGGTGATGTCGTGGAAGTCGGTGGCCTGCGCCTGGTAGAGCTCGGTCATCACCTCCTGCGCATTGGTGGAGTTGAGCGCGGGCAAGCCAGCGAGGGCGCGGCCCTGGTCGGCGATCGCCAGGATCGCGGCCCATTGCGGGGCGCCGGCGCTGGTCCCGCCGACCTGCGTCCATCCGCCGTTCTGGTACGAATCGTAGACGGCAAACCCGGTATTCGGCGAGGCATTGTAGGCGACGTCCGGGTTGGACCGGTTTGAGGCGCCGGTGTTCGCGGACGCCTGGTACGAGGGCATCGACTCGTAGGCGCTGATCCCGCCGCCGCTGCCGCTCCACCCGGTCTCGCTGCCATAGCTGCCGTTTGCGTTGAGCGTCAGCGCCGTCCCGCCAACGGCCAGGACGTTCGGCGAGGCGGCCGGCCAGGAGACCGGCGCCCCCGCGTCGCCCGACGACGCGACGAACGCCACACCAGGGACGCTAAACGTGCTGTCGTACGAGGTCTCGCCCGAAAACTCGCCCCCACCCCAGCTCATCGAGACGACATTGGCATTCTGCGCGGCATACGAGACACCCGCGAGCAGGTCCGACTCGTTCGACGAGTTGGCCTCGACGAGGAGGATCTTCGCCCCGGGGGCCATCGCGTGCGCCCACTCGACGTCGAGCGAGGTCTCCATCCCCCAGCCACCGGAGGTGTCAGGACCCGGGAGCGACGTTCCACCGTTCTCGTTGACCTGGGTGATTGTGGTCGCGGGGAGTCCGAACTGGGTATCGAAGGTGTTCAGGTCCGTCTGGATGTTGGGATCGCTGTAGGCATCAACGATCGCAATCGTCTCGCCCGCGCCGTTGCCAGCGACACCGTTGAAGCTCACATTGTTGAAAGCGTAGGCCGTCGCGATCTGCGAGGGCGAATAGGCCCCGGAGATGGGGCTGGAGGAGGCCATTGAGCCAAGCTGGTACATCGGCTCGGCCACGGGGAGGTTGCTCAGCAGAGAGCGGGTTTCGAGACCCTCGAATCGGGACGTCCACCTCCGGGCGTGCGCGGATCGGGGGCGGGTCCGGTACGGACGGCGAACCAGTTTGGAGCTCACGTTGCTTGTTCCTGGGGTGCAATCGATGTCGTGTCGAGAAGCGGCGGGACGATGAAGAACGCTCATGGAGGCAGGACGTTCCGCGAGGGAAGAGCGCCCCACCCCGGTCCGTCGCGTGGCGTGCTTACGTCGACCCGGCCCGAATGGTTCGAGCGATTATAAGGCGTTCGCCACGGCTCGCGATAGACGATCTGATATGAGATTTCTCGCACTTCCTCTCGCGATGTCGGGCGTGCATCCCCTCGATCTCGGGAGGAGTCACGCCCGATTTCTGCGGATTCGGGCTTATCTGGGAAGCGCGGCCTGATTGACGGGGAGCCACCGAAGGCTCTTCATCATCGCGACATCCTCCTCGCCAAAGGAGGGGACATCCTGCGCGGCGAGGATGTAGCTGACGACGAGCTGCTCGCCGGTTGGTGCCGCGATCAGGTAGTAAAAGCGGACGACGGGAAGTCCGCCCTCCATCCTCTACACGGCGACCTTGTAGCGGTAGCCGCCGGCCGGATCGCCGGAGATCTCGCCCATCCCGAGGAACTCGACCGAGGAGCGCCCGCCCAGGGCGCGGGTGGCCTCCTCGCGGAAGACTTTCGGGTCGAGGTGCTTGCCAGGCCCGGCGGGTTGTTCGACCATCAGGTTGCACTGCGCGACGACCTTGGGGCCCTCCATCCGCTTGAGGACCAGGATCCGCTTACCGTCACCCCCAACGACGTGCCAGTTGCGGTCGTGGAGGAACTCGGACCGGCCGTCAGGACCGTGCTCGACCAGCCGCTCGGTCCGGGGCGAGACTTCCAGCGAGACGCGGGCGAGGGCGGCGTCGGAGAGCGTGGCCGGCGGCTGTTCGACCTTTCGAGTCACCAGGATGGTGCTCTTGGCGTCCATGCCAGCCTCGACCGGTCCCGGCCGCCGATTCTCGTTTCGATTGATCTCAAAGCGGTCGATCCACCCCAGGCGGCGGTCGAAGCTCAGCAGCCCGTCGCAGGCCATCGCCCCGGTTGCACCCTGCAAGGAACCCTCGATCCGGCCCCGGACCCGAATCGTCGCCCGGTCCACTT
>DAHZZC010000220.1 GCA_027435495.1 Planctomycetales bacterium | reverse complement strand
GCCCGCGGGGGCGCGGGTCGGGTCGAGGAGGCTCGGCTGCGAGACCAGAACATACGGCCGCTCCGGGGCCTCACCGCGCCCGAGTGATCTCTCGGAGGCGGCCACCTCGTCGAGCGTTCCGCCCAGGTGGACCGTGCCGGCCCGGGCACACTCGGGCGACCTCCAGGGGATCGGGCCGGCGAGCGCCCAGTCGAGCTTGAACGCCCCCGCACCGTGACGAAACCGCCCGAGCCGTCGAGCGTACCCCGCGGGGAGCCGATCTCCGGCGATCCGAAGGAACTGACGCGGGCCGATGTCCAGCAGGACCGTCCGAGACGGCGGCAACTCGCCGAGCGATTCGACCCGCCATCCCGTGACGATCTCGCCGCCAAGCGATCGAAGATACGAGGCGAGCGCCCCGGCCAGGTTCTGCGATCCGCCCCGGACGACCGGCCATCCCGCGACGTGGCCAGCCAGGCCCAGCACCAGCCCGATCGCCGAGGTCGACCAGAGTTCCAGCGGAAGAATCGCATGTGCCGCGAGTCCCGCCAGCAGGGCCCGCGCCGGCTCGTCGGCGAACCATCCGCGCGCCAGGGCCGTCGCCGGCTGGATCGCCCGCATCCCGAAGCACGTCGCCAGCATCGGATGCCTCGGCACCTGGAGCGGACCAATCATGTCGGCGAACAGCTCCTCGGCACTCTCCACAAACGGACCGATCAGGCGAGTGTAGGCGTCGGCGTCGGCGCCGAGGGATCGTGCGGTCGCCTCAACCGAGCGCTCCAGCATCGCCGTTCGTCCGTCGTCCAGCGGGTGCGCCAGCGGCGCCAGCGGGTGGACCAGTTTCAGTCCGTGCTCGGCGAGCGGGAGCGACTTCAGGAAAGGTGAGGCGGTCGCAAACGGATGCACGGCCGAGCAGATGTCGTGGCGAAAACCGGGGAGGGTCAGCTCGGCGGTCCGGGTCCCGCCGCCGATGGTCGGCGCGGCTTCGATCACCAGCACCGAAAGACCCTCGCGTGCCAGGGTGATGGCGGCTCCCAGGCCGTTTGGGCCTGAGCCCACGACGACGGCGTCGTATTGCGATCGTGAGTAGCGGGGCTCCGTCCCGGCTGGCATCGGCGAGCATCTCCTGTTCCCTGCGCGGGTCGTCCTGGTATCCTGGAGTCATCATGAGCCGAACACCCGATCTGCCGGTGATCGAGTCCTGCGAGGGCTGCGGGGCGTGCTGCCTGGTGATCACGCACCCACCGTTCTACAGCGTCTTTCAGGGGCTCGGCGAGGAGGGCTGGGAGCGGCTGAAACGCGAGCGGCGGGACCTTGTCCTGGAGATCGTCGCCGATCACCGCGCCCGGCGATTGACCGGGGAGCCGCTCTCCGGGACGCCCTGTCTCTGGTACGACCCCGAATCCCGACGCTGCCGGCATTACGACTATCGCCCGCTCGCCTGCCGGGAGTTCGAGGTCGGCGACGAGGAGTGCCGGGACGTCCGACGACGCAACGGCATCGATCCCCATTGAAGCCGTCTCACTCCTCGACCCGAACGTGCTGGACTCCCTGCTTGTGGAGCCAGGCGACGAGCGCCTCTTGCTCGTCGCTCAGCTCAACCTCGGTGGCATTCGCCGAGTCGAGCGGAGAGACGAGGTAGATCACGCCCTCGTCGAACCACCGGGCGACCTCGTCCTTCGCGAACCAGAGCTCGTCCTCGCGAAGCTCGGGAATTCCGGCCGAGCCGGGCGGTGTCAAGAAGTACACAAGTTGTCCCCGAAGCCGTGCCGAGATGGAGAGCGGCGGAGCCTCGGGGCGGTCGATCGCCACCAGTCGCGCGGGGTTCATGCGGTCCTCCTCATCTCGGGGATTGTCACCGAGACCCCGGCAAGCGTCAAGGCTGGGCGCCTTTCGACCGCCCGAGTTCCATCACGCGGGCCACCGGATCGCGAAGGTTCACGAATTCGACCCGATCGACGCCCTTCGAGACGATTGGAAAAAACGGATCGACAAGCCCGATCCTCGCGGCATCCTCTCGCGTCGAACCCTCCGCGATCGATGCGCTCTTGAGCAGGACCAGCGACCGGACCTCAAGGCGGTCGGCGAGCCAGGCGGCGATCGAGTCGGAGGTCACGTCCCAGCAACAGGGCAGGGGGTCAGGATCCGTCTCTTCCATCGCATCGAGAATCCGACTGGGAACCAGTATCGAATAATCGGCCGGGAGGGCGTGCCCCAACGCTTCGAGCCGATCGATGAACCGGGCGCCTGGGATGAGCCGTCCCAGAACCTCAGAGACGAGATCCATCGATCGGATCGCCAGCCGATGCGAGGCCACCTCGCCGAGGCGATGGACCCGATCGAGATGGCGGACGGCATCGGCAAACCGTCCGCCGCCACCGAGCAAAACCGGCCGAACCCCAGGTTCCCAATCGCGCCGGGCTTCGAGGAATGCCGTCAGGCGCTGGGGAAAATCGGGCCAGTCGAGCAGACTGCCGCCGACCTTCACGAGGGCGATCAAGGCCGATCCTCCACCGAGCCCGATCGGAAGGCGTCGACGTCGAGCTGCTCGGCCGCGAGTTGAACGACCGCGAAGGCGCACCCCGATGCCGAGCCGGCCGGGCCCCAGGCGTCGTTCAGGCTGATGATCGGTCCGGACGGCGGGATCAGTTCGCGCGCGACCCGAGCCGCCAGGAACTCGCCCGATCCCGCAACGATCGCCGCCTGAGGAGGTCCAACCGTGGCGAGGCAGGCGCGTTCCGCCTCCTCGACGAGGCGATCCGTCAGGACGCGATCGGCGGCCCTCGCCAGCTCGCGGGCATCCTCCATCGAAAAGTCCTCGCGATCGGCACCGATCATCCGGGCGAGGCGATCGCGGGCCGCGGCGAGCGTCGCGGGACGTCCGTCGGCCGTCGAGAGGTCGGTCGGCTCGCAAGGGATGTCGCCCAGAATCAGGTAAAGGTCGAGCGTCGAGGCGAAAAGCTCGGCGGCCAGACCCGTCGGCAAACCCCGATGAGGGAGCCGCGTCGCCAGAGCATGAATCGGCGTTCGACGGACACCAGCATAAACCAGCTCGCCCGTCTGAAGACGCTCGGTATCCGTACGCCCCCGCGCGGCGACCTCGCCCCTCGCGATCGGGATCAAATCGGTGGTGGTCGTTCCGATGTCGATCAGGATCGCGGGGGCCTCGGCAACCAGCCGGGCCGCGAGCTTCGCCAACGCCAGCCAGTTCGCCGCGGCGGCAAGCATCGGATCCTCTCGGATCGCCTCGATCCGATGGAAAAGTCCGTCGACCCCCCAGATCGCCATCGCCCGACCCGGGAGCGCCCGGACCGACGCGTCGAGCACCGCACCCACGCCAACCCGACGGGTCGGGTAGCAGTCGCAGAGTTCGGCCGTCATCGTCAGAGCCACTCCTCGACTCGCCGGCAAGCTCGCGGCGATCGATCGGATGACGTCCGAAAGCTCGTCCGGTCGCTTCCAGACCTCGAACGGTACGACCTTCGCCATCCCGTCAATGTGGGCGGCCTTGATGTTCGCCCCACCAATATCCAGGCCAATCCAGTCGCCGCGTCCGGGCAGAGACTCCGTCTTCATGGGACCGCTCCCTCGTGATCGACGATCGTCCCGGCCGCGTCAAACGCAATCACGCCCCCAGTGCGGATCTCGTCGGCCAGCCCGTCGAGCAAGCAATGATCGGGTGGCGACTTCAAGGCTCCCAGCCAGGCCGACGCCAACCTCCCCGGCGCCAGGAGCCGAACGATCCCGACGACCGAGGTGGTCGGCCGAGGATTGATCTCCAGCACGTGAACATCTCTCTTTCGTGCATCCCAGACGAAATCCAGACCAACCAGCCCCCGCAACCCCGCCACCGAATCGACGGCGGCCCGAATCGGACCCAGATCCAGGGGCCCCGGCGCGGGTATCCGACCTCCACAATACGCGAACCGACCCCCGGAAACGACGATCTTTTGCGATCCCATCGCGAGAATCCATGAACGTCGGCTTTTGTCAACAAGAAAGGTTGCGCTCATTGGCTCCCCGGAAACATAAGGCTGAAGGAGAGCGTGTTCGAGGCGCGGAATGTCTCGTGGAGTCTCGTGGAGTCCAGGAATGAGGTAGGTATCGATCGATCCGGCTCCGTCGATGGGTTTGAGGACGGCGGGATATCGGGCCTCGCGGGGCAGGCCGTCCGACGGTCGAACGGCCTGCGAGGGAGGCGTCGCGATTCCTCGGGCCGTGAGGTGATCCGCGAGAGCGAGCTTGTTGCCGGCCAGTTCCACGGCCTCGGCCGACGAGCCAATCAACCGCGCGCCGGCCGCTGCAAGCGTCCTCGTTTGATCGGCGAGAATTCCCGATGTCTCGGGCGCGATCAGCAGGGTAAGATCGCATTCCTGGGCGAGCCTCGCCACGCGATCGGCCCCGCGGTCGACTCCGATCGGCTCGACGATCCAGGGGCCGGGGTCGTCGCCGAGTCGATCGTCGAGGGTCACGACAACCCGGATCGGGCCGTCCTTGATCGCGGCGAAGTCATGGGCGAGGGCCCGGCGCATGGCGGTTCCCTCGTTGGCCATCGACGCTGGGATTGGTGAACCGGCGAGGCCGCCGCCGGTTACCCATTCGTGGATCAGAAGGCTTCGGACGGATGGATATGGGGTCACGACCGTGGGCTTCCGGATCATCCCCGTGATCGACCTGAAGGGAGGCATGGCCGTTCATGCCGTCGGTGGTCGAAGGGACCAGTATCGACCGATCCGGAGCGTCTGGCAAGCGACCGCCGACCCGATCGCGCTGGCCTCCTCAATCCGAGAGGGGACAGGACTGGAAACCCTCTACGTCGCCGACCTGGATGCCATCGAGGGCCGGTCGAATCATGGGGCCTTCTATCGCGCTCTGGGCCCAATCTGGCTCGATTCGGGCCTACGCGATCGTTCGGACCTCGATCCCTTGATCGATCTGCCGACATTGAATTTCGTGGCCGGACTGGAGAGCGTGGAAGGCCCGCGCGGGCTGGCAGGCCTCCTTGAAGCGGCCGGAGCGAATCGATTGATCTTCAGCATCGACCTGGACGACGGCCGTCCCAGAATCGCCCCCGGCGCCGACTGGCCGAAGATCGATCCGCTCTCGATGGTTGATCGGGCGATCGACCTGGGCGTCCGTCGCCTGATCCTGCTCGATCTGAGGCGGGTTGGAACAGGTCGGGGCGTCGGGACGGAGGATCTCTTCCTGGAGATCCGCGATCGATTCCCGGGCGTCGAGATCGTGGCGG
>DAHZZC010000219.1 GCA_027435495.1 Planctomycetales bacterium | reverse complement strand
GAAATCTTCAATCGATCGCATCCCCGCGATGGGCCGCGAAATCAGGGAGGACATCAGCAGGGCCGAACGCGTGTTCCGAGGGAAATCGCGGTACACGTCGAAGCCGCGGGCGAGTCCGCCATCGGCGCTACAGTAAAACAGGTTTCCGACGAAACCTGCGGTTGCGTAGCCTCGCGAGCCCAGGTATTCGGCCAACGTCCGGTGGGTCGTGTCGAGCGGGGTCATCCAGCCAGCCGAGAGCTCGTGGGGCCATCGCCCCGTGAAGAGGCTCCCGTGCGAAGGCAGGGTCCACGACGAGGTGGCTCGGGCCCGATCGAACCGCACACCCTGGCGGGCGGCCTGGTCGAGCGCCGGGCTGGTCGGCCGATGGTAGCCGTAGAGGCTGAGGTGATCGGCCGCAACGGTATCGAGGACGACCAGAAGCACGTTCGGAGATCCAGGCGGCGGCAATGGCCGCTCCTCGGCACGTCTGATCCGAAGGCGATCCGCGTGGAGGAATGTCGTCCCGGTGGCTACCGAGACGATGGACACCAGCATCCATCCTCTCCAGGCCCAGCGGCGGGAGGCAGCGGAATCCCGTTCCAGCAAGGAGGCAAGCCGGATCGCGGCCCCGATCGCGAGAACGAGGCCGGCGGGGGCGTAAATCCCCGGGAATGCCCTCCAGATCACCGCGAGCAGGGCGAGCGTTGCCAGGATACGCCCGGCGAGAGGGCCGCCTCGGGCGGGCCAGACAAACCCGAGGAGCGCGAGGGGGGCTCCAATGGCCAGGAGAATCAGCAGATCGGTCACCGGAATCAGCCAGACGAAATGCTGGCTCATTCGATAAAAGCCATCGATATCCACAAGATGCTTGCGCAGCAGAATCGCGCCGACCTCGCCAAGGCCGGCCAGCCATCCGCAACAGACCGAAAGGCCCAGGATATCGAGCGAGCGCCGCAGGCGGATCGAAAGGACGAAACGACCGGCGGGGGCGTTCTCCTGAGTGGCGGCGCCTGGGACCATGAACATGAACTCGCTCATGGACATAGGTGAGAGTGATCTCTGATTGCAGGACCGAATTTCGACTTTACACTATCGACGATCCCTCCGATCGCGGCAAGAAGAATCCGGAACACCTACAAGCCACGGATGCGGTCCAGTAACATCCGAATCCATGGAACGGACCGAATCGGGGCGTTCGTCGGGAGGTGGCGATGGCGATCGGTTCGCGAGGTTGGTGGCGGGTTGTGGCGATGACCGTGGTGGCTGGGGGGTTCGCCTGGGTCGGCTGGTGGTTGTGGGGGGTGTATCGAGATCGGGCCGTGCTGGCGGACGCTCGGGGACACATCGAAGCCGGACGATTCGCGATCGCTGCGAAAGACCTGACCAGGCTTCTGCATGGGAGCCCGAATTCGGACGAGGTCGCCTATCTCCTGGGTCTCTGCGAGCAGAAGTTGGATCGGCCCAGGGCGGCGCTTGAGGTCTGGGGACGCATTCCGATCGGTAGCCGGTTTCGGGCCCCGGCGATCCTGGGCCGTGCCTCGATCCTGGTGGATGGGGGTCGATTCGCGGACGCCGAGGACCTCATCGATCAGGCACTCCGCGATCCAGAGATCATCGGGTTCGACCTCCGTCGATTTCTGACTCCCCTCCTGTGGCACGAGGGAAGGGTCGAGGAGGCGAGGCGCCTGGTGGAGACAAACTGGGACGAGCTGGAGCGGGCGGGCGACGGCGGTTCGAGTCAGGGGATCGAACTGATTCGGCTGCATCTCCTGATGACTTTGGGGAAGTCCGCACCGGAGCGGATCGAGGATTTTCTGGAACGCGCCGGTGGCCTGGCCCCTGAGGACGACCGCGTCTGGCTGGGGAAGGCCCATCTCGCGATCCGGAAGGGCCGCTTCGACGAGGCAGCGCGCTGGCTGGAGGCTTGCCTGGATCGCCGGCCTCGGGACGTAGCGGTCTGGCGGGCCCGATTGAATCTGGCGGTGGCCACGGCCCGCGTCGAGGAGGCTCAGGACTGCGCCTCGCACCTGCCGGCCGATCCGTACAGGCCGGGCGAGGTTTACAGGCTCGCGGCCTGGTTTGCCGGGAGGCGAGGCGAGACCAGAGCGGAGCGGCGAGCGCTGGAACAGTTGATCGCGGTCGATCCCGAGGAGGGTTTCGCGTTCGAGCGGCTAGCGGTTCTTTTGGAAGGTGATCGAGAGCCGAACCGGGCCTCGGAGCTTCGCCGTCGGAAGTCCGATCTGGAGGGAGTGCTCGCCCGGTACAAGGAGCGATTCGCGCGCGATCAACCGCTCCGCGACGCGGCCGAGATGGCCCGTCTGGCGGAACAACTCGGCCGGGATTTCGAGGCGAGGGCGTTTCGGGTTCTGGCAGGCGAGGTCCGAGAAGGCGGCGATCGAAACCGGGTCGCGACCACAGGGAAGTCCGGAGATTCCTTGGGCGTCGCCAGGTCCGGAGAGACCCTCGCCGATCGGCTCGCGACGCTGCTCACGAGCGAGGCCTCGACCGAGAGACCGTAGCCTCGAACGGCCGAGGTTGCTCCTGGATGCGCCCGGCCCCGCCTGGATGCGCCGGTGATGGCGGGACGGACGCCGCCGATGGTTTCGAGGTCCTGTTCGATCAAGGTGCCTTGCGGGCCTGATCCGGCTGGAGGTCGATCACCGCCCTGGCGAAGGCCTTGCCGATCGGCGCAACGATCCGGGCGGCGCCGAGATAGTGGTAGCCGCCGTTGGAGACACCCTTCAGCCGCTTCAACTCCTCGGGCGTGAAGGTCTCGGCCAGTTGCTTCTGGAAGGCCTCCTCGCTCGACGCCCGGTTCGGGTCTGGCTTCTTCCGGGCCTCTCGACGAAGCCTGGCCCGTAACTCCTCGCGTCGCTCTTGCAGTTTGTCGAGGTCGTCGGCCCAGTAGAGAGCCGTCGGCACCGCGACGACGTTCCCCCGGAACTCGGGGAGTAACGCCGGAGCTGCCTGCGCCTCTCGGAAATACTGGTGGGGCGGCTTCTGACCTTCCTTCACGCCCCCGATCCCCATCACCCCGATCACAAAGGGCATCCGAGGCGCCGACAGATCCTTCCGCACATCGCGGATGAACTGCGCCAGGAGTTGACTGTACGGATCATATCCACCAGGCTTCATTCGGTCGTGATACGTCCAGTCGTCGATCAGGTCGTTGAATCCCTGGAACCAGACGAAGCCGGCGAGTTCGTAGCCCTGGTTCGGGTCGTAATCGGGGACCACTCGCTTGATGTCGGCCAGAACCATCCGGACGTGGTCGATCATGTGGTGATAAAAGACGCCGGCGTCCTTGTTGATCCGGGCCGCTTCCTTGGCGGGATCCAGGCCCTTTCGCTTCCACTGGCTCACGGTGTAGGCGTTGAACGTCTCGGGGCCGGCGCCCGGGGGGCGGAAATCGGTGTGGAGGTTTCGGCCGCCCCAGGAGGTCTTGATGATCAGGATCGGCTGGTGGAGCACCTTCTCCATTTCGAGGCCGAAGGTGTACTCGGGGCCGATCTTGTTCGTCGAGGCGCCGAAGCCTGTGGTCAGCTTCCCCTTCTGCTCAATCACTTCCGACCAGCCGTCGCCAGCGCACCCGACCGACGAGATCCAGACCTGCTTGCAGACCCGGGGCGTCCCGTCGGGGTTGCGCATCTCGGCGAGGATCGGCGCCGTTTTCGGATCGTCGGCCATGGAATCGATCGTCGAAACGTTGGCATGCCCCTGCATGTTCGACTGTCCGGCGAGGATGAAGACCTTCAGCGGGCCGGCGGGGGCCGGGCTGGCGGTCGCCACGATCAGCCCGGTCAGCACCACGATCGTCGTGAGCCTCACGGTGAGATTCCTCGTACTCAAGGAGAAAGTGCGATTCCAGAGGACGCGGGCGAAGGGAGAAAAAGTTTCGGCGTTCGCGTTCGATCAGGTCGAAGACGAACGCCGAACCGGCTTCCCCGTCGTGGGAGTGGGCGCGATTGATTACCGAGGGCGAGGCGGCCCCGAGATCGATCAATCTCGGGGTGAGGCGTCAGCCGGGGTCGGGGCGGTGGTCGAGACGGCGCCCGGGACCTCGAACCTCGGCACGGCGCTCTCCGTGTGCGACGACGACTCGACGGCCGGTCGGTCGTCGTGGTAATGCGAACTGCTGTAGCCGCTGGAAGACCGGCCGCTCGAACCGGCGCCTAGCTCGTCACCGACGCCGTTGAGCCCCTTCTTGAACTCGACAATGCCGCGGCCCAGCGATCGGCCGACCTCGGGGAGCCGCTTGCCGAACAGCAGCACCCCGAGACCCATCAGCATCATCATTTCCATCGGGCCGATGTTCGGGAACATCTTCGATTCCGCTCCCCTGTTTGAATAGAGACTCGTTCCCGTAAAGACGTACTGTCCCGGATCAGGGCCGGGGCTCGGGCGGGGCGCTCGGCTTCGACTCGGCGGTCACGGCGCGATCGATGTCGTCCTCGATCCCCGAGACGCCCTTCTTGAACTCGACGACGCTCTTGCCCAGCGATCGCATCACGCTGGGGAGGCGGTTGCCGAAGAACAGCAGGCAGACGCCCGCCAGGACGATCATCTCCCAGCCGCCGATGTTGGGTAGGAAGGCAAGCGGCATCATCATCGGGCTCCTCAAACGGTTCCAGGGGAAACGGGGTAGGTCGTGGTCGGGCGGTCGTCGCCGGTGGGTCCTGGTCTCAGGGATAAGGCGCGGGGCCCTCGCCTCGGAGGATGAGGGCCCGGGTCACAATGCTCGTCGCCACGGCGGTCGCGGCCAGGATGGTCAGGAACCAGAAGAGCCGGTTTCCCTCGAAAATCCAGGGACCGGACTTCGCGACGGGCGTCGGCTCGGCCGTGACGGCGGTTCCGCCAGGTTTCCGCCGCACCGGCGCGATCCAGGGCCAGATGGCCTGGAACCGCCGGCTTCGGATCAGTCCGGTCCGGCCGTACAGGGCCAAAACGAGTGCTCCGAGGATCGCCAACTCTCGCAAACCCACCATCGCCGCCGTTCTCCTCCGCTCGGGAGCGTCGAGAAAACCCCAGGGCTCCTCGCCTCGATTCTACGCGATCGACGCCCGCGTCGACGAGGGCCCATCGCGGCGCCCGAGGGTCGTCGGGACGCAGGCTCGTGGGCCCATTCTTCCGCCAGAAGGAAGGCGGGATCTCGCGGGAAGACGGCACGGCGGGAATCGCTCGGGAAAGGAGGGCCGACAGATCGGCACCAACCGAGGCCTTGGCGTCTCGACAGGGACGACGCGGGGCGGGATTTCTGAACTCTATCCTATCATCCGACGATCGCGAGTCAATGGCCTCGGGGAGACTCGAACTCCCACGCCCTTTCGGGCATCGGCTCCTAAGACCGACGCGTCTGCCATTCCGCCACGAGGCCCGGTCGGGCGAACACTTTCTGCCGGCGGGTTTCCGCCGGTATGATTCGATCGCGATTCTATGCGATCCACTCCGACCACGCCAAGGGGTTCACCATGTTCGGACACCGTCGACGCTTCCTCGAAGGGTGCGGGCAGGGCCTCGCCGCGCTACTCGCGGCGGCCGGAAGACCGGTCCTTGCGACCGTGGCGACGGCCAGCGGTCGCGAGGTCTCGGCCGATCTCGTCGTCATCGGCGGCGGGCTCGGCGGGTGTGCCTCGGCTCTCGCGGCGCTCCGGGCCGGGCTGACCGTCGTGCTCACCGAGCCGACCGACTGGATTGGCGGTCAGCTCACCTCGCAGGCCGTCCCGCCCGACGAGCATCCCTGGATCGAGCAGTTCGGCGCGAATGCCTCGTATCGCGAGCTGCGCAGGGCGATCCGTGATTACTACCGACACCACTACCCGATGACCGCCGAGGCCCGACGCGCCCGGGCTCTCAACCCCGGTCGAGGAAGCGTTTCCATCCTTTGCCACGAGCCGAAGGTGGCGCTCTCGGCCCTGACCGACCTGTTCGCCCCGTTCGCCTCGAGCGGACGATTGCTCGTCCTTCTTGAGCACGAGCCGGTCGGCGCCGAGGTTCAGGGCGATCGGGTCCGGGCGGTCCGGGTCCGCGACGTCCGGACCGGAGTCGAGCGGACGCTGACCGCCCCGTATTTCCTCGACGCGACCGAGCTGGGCGACCTCCTGCCGATGGCCGGGGTCGAGTACGTCGAGGGCTCGGAGTCGCGCGATCGGACCGGCGAGCCGCACGCCTCGGTGTCCGACCGCCCCGAGAATCAGCAGGGGATCACGGCCTGTTTCGCGATGGAGTACCGCGAGGGCGAGGACCATACGATCGATCGGCCCGCCGAGTACGACTTCTGGCGCAACTACGTCCCGAAAATGAATCCTCCCTGGCCCGGCCGGCTGCTCGACCTGGTCTCCGCCAATCCCCGGACCCTCCAGGCCGATTCGCGAGGGTTCGACCCGAGAGGCGCGGGCGCGGGCCTCTGGGTCTATCGGCGGATCATCGACCCCCGCAACCACGAACCAGGGACCTATCCCGGCAGTTCGGGCGTCACGCTGGTCAACTGGCCCCAAAATGATTACTGGATCGGACCGATGACCGGTCCGAACGTCCGACCCGAGGCGGCGCGGAAGCACGTCGAGCGTGCGAAGCAGTTGAGCCTCTCGCTGCTCTACTGGCTCCAGACCGAAGCCCCTCGCCCCGACGGCAAGGTTGGATGGAAGGGCCTGAAGCTTCGGCCCGACCTTGTGGGGACCGCCGACGGTCTCGCAAAGGCCCCCTACATCCGCGAGTCCCGGCGAATCCTCGCCGAATTCACCGTCCTCGAACAGCATGTCGGCACCGAGGCCAGGCGGTTGAAGTCGAAGGACGATCCGCCAGTCGCCGAGACGTTTGGCGATAGCGTCGGCGTCGGAAGCTACCGGATCGACCTTCACCCCAGCACGGGCGGCGACAACTACATCGATATCAGTTCGCTCCCGTTCCAGATTCCCCTCGGGGCCCTGATTCCGAAGCGAGTCGAGAACCTGATCCCCGCCTGCAAGAACATCGGGACGACCCATATCACCAATGGGTGTTATCGGCTGCATCCGGTCGAGTGGGCGATTGGCGAGGCCGCCGGGGCGCTTGCGGCGTTTTGCCTGGATCGGAAGGAAACGCCCCGGGGCGTCCGGAACACGTCCCAACGTCTTCGAGAATTCCAGGCTCGGATGGTGGCGCTGGGGGTTGAGACCCACTGGCCCCGGGTGACGCCGAGGTAGGCGGGCGAACCCGGCGTCGCCGGGCGTTCGGTCAAGGTCATCCCCTTATGGATGTCCTATGCTTGTCGCGACGCGGAGGATATAATAAAGGGTACAGAAGAACCCTCGGGTCGCCCTGCCGTGAGGCTCGGTCTCTGTCGACGCGGCAGGACCGGCGCGGGAGAATATCGGACCGCGGCGCGCGAATGGCTCTGGAGCCTTCGAGGCGCGATCGACCGGGGGTTGGGGAATCGGACATTAGGGATCTCGGCTCGCGAACCGACCGAGACCAGGAGGTTTGGCCCGTGACTTCGAGCAATCCCGCTTTCTCTCAGGACATGTTCGCCGGCTATGACCAGGTTTACGGCGCCGAGCGAACCCGGAGCACGGTGACGACCGTGCAGGGCAGCGTCTCCAAGACGTTCCTACTGCTGGGAATTCTGTCGTTCACCGCGCTTTACGCGTATAACACCTTCGGGACGGCCAATTTCCCGCAGATCCTACTGCCGATCTCGGCGATCGGTGGGTTCATCGTGGCGATGATCACCATCTTCCGGCCGACCACGGCGCCCATCACGGCGCCGATTTACGCGGCGCTGGAGGGGGTGTTCCTCGGGGCCATCTCGAAGGTCTACGATATCCAGTTCGCGCTCAAGTATCCCGAAGGGATCGCACTCCAGGCGGTGATGTTGACCAGCGGCGTGCTCCTGATGATGCTTTTCATCTACGGGACCCGGCTGATTCGCGTCACCGAGAAGCTTCAGGCGGGGATCGTCGCGGCGACCGGGGCCCTGGCGCTGTTCTACGTGGTCTCGCTTCTCCTGCGTCTCTTCGGCGTCGAGATGCCGCTGATCTGGAGCACGAGCCTGGCGGGGATCGGCTTCAGCCTGTTCGTGGTCGGGCTCGCGGCGTTCAATCTGCTGCTCGACTTCGACTTCATCGAGAAGGCGGCTTATGCCGGCGCTCCGAAGTACATGGAGTGGTACGGCGCCTTCGGCCTGATGGTCACGCTGATCTGGCTGTATCTTGAGGTGCTCCGGCTGCTCGCCAAGCTCGCCGATCGCCGGTGAGAATGCGTCTGAGAAGTCGTTTCGGGCGAGAAGCGGCCGGGTGCTGGCGGGAGCCGGCTTCCTGGTTGCTCGGAGATCCTCGGAAACGGCCACACTGACGAACGGAAGATTCCGGCCCGGCCAACGCCCTCGCATTGGCCGGGCCGTTCCTTGCGCCGACGTTTCGAATAGCCTACCGCGTTCGCGATTCGCTGGGCCGTCGAGCCGGGTGATTGACGCCGATGGATCGACGGGTTAGCCTGATGGAAGAGGCGTATCACCTGCGCGCGAAGTCGCACCGGAACCGGGGAGAATCAGCCTCGTGGCCTCCTTGCTCGTCATCCAAGGGGCCGATCAGGGGAAACGGTTCGAGTTCAGTTCCGGTCCCCTGGCCCTCGGCCGGGATAACTCGAACACCGTGCAGCTCCACGACAACGAGGTCTCGCGCCGACATGCCGAGGTCCGTTCGATCGCGGGCGGCTTCGAGGTCGTCGACCTTGGCTCGGCCAACGGGACGTACGTCAACGACTACGCGGTCGATCGCACTCTCCTTCGGCACGGCGACAAACTTCAGCTCGGCCAGACCGTCATGACCTTCCACGACGGCGGGACGGCCGCGCAGCGCGACCTTCGATCGCGTGTCGACCTGCTGGCGCGAAGCAGTCCCGACGACCACTCGGCGATCTTGCGGAGCATCCCCTCGGGCGAGGGCTCCCGCGTTCTCCAGGCGCCGGATGCCGCCGCCGGATGGCTCCGCGAACGACTCCTGCCGCTCTCAGTGATGTACCGGGCGACCCAGGCGATCAGCAACGTCCTGGATATCGACGCCCTCTCGCCGCAGATCCTCGAGCTCGTCTTCGAGTCGATCCACGCCGACCGGGGCGCGATTTTGCTCAAGGACGAGACCGGTCAGCTTGTCCCGAAGGCGGTTCGATGGCGCGACCCGAACCGCCCCGACGAGCGGTTGGCGATCTCTCGAACGATCATTGATTACGTCCTGGAAAAGGGCGAGGGCGTGATCACGACCGACGCCCCGAGCGACAAGCGATTCAGCCCGGCGCAGTCGATCGTGGACTACCAGATTCGCGAGGCCATTTGCGTTCCGATCCAGGGGCGGCACACGACACTTGGGGTTCTTTACGCGGACATCCAGGCGGGTGCGGTCCTCGCCCGGGCGGCCGGCGCCCGATCGTCCCGGGACAAGTTTACCCAGGACCAGCTCATGCTGATGGTCGCGATCGGCCACCAGGCCGGGCTCGCGATCGAGAACACGCAGTTCTACCACGACAAGATCCAGGCCGAGCGGCTGGCGGCCGTCGGCCAGACGATCGCGACGCTCTCGCACCACATCAAGAACATCCTGCAAGGCATCCGGTCGGGAAGCTACCTGATCGACCTGGGCCTCAACGAGAAGGACGAGTCGATCGTTCGACGAGGCTGGACGATCGTCGAGAAGAACCAGACGCGGATTTATAACCTTGTGATGGACATGCTCTCGTTCTCGAAGGACCGCGAGCCGGCGATCGAGCCGGCCGACCTGAACGAGACGGTGGGCGAGGTCGTCGAGTTGATGCATTCGCGCGCGACTGAGCTGGGCGTCGCGCTGGGGTGGGAGCCGGGCGAGCACCTCTCGCGGGTCCTGATCGATCCGGAAGGCATCCACCGGGCGGTCCTGAACATCGTCACCAACGCGATCGATGCCAGCGAGGGCACCCCCGACGCGAAGGTGACGGTTCGGACCGAGTGGGACGCCGACGAGAAAACGGCTCGGATCATCGTCGCAGACAATGGTCCAGGTATCGACGAGGCCGAGATCCCGTCGATCTTCCAGATCTTCGCCTCGTCGAAGGGATCAAGCGGGACGGGCCTCGGACTGCCGGTCTCGCAGAAGATCATCCGGGAGCATGGCGGTCGGATCGTGGTGAAGTCGAGCCTGGGGCAGGGGGCTCAGTTCATCCTGGAACTGCCGATGTCGCGTGGCCGAGACGTCGGCACGGTCGCCGAGGGGCTCACGATGATCGATTGAGCCGGCGGCTCGCCTCGATCGAAGAATGCGAAGGGATGGGATTTTGGAATCCAGATGGAAGATTCCAGATGGAACATGAAGTATTTTCATGTAATTGACTTGCAAGGAATTTCCTCAGGCGTGACGACCTCCGGGGTTGCGCCCGGCATGCTCAGGTAAGCTTTGCCCACCAGGTGGAGCGATTGCTCGTCTGGGAATCCCGCGTTTGTTTGGCTTTCCTCAGTGGGCGGAATCCACCCGACAGGGCTCCCGGCGTAGCGTTGCACGATCCATCCCGCCGGAAGTTCTCAGTCGTCGAGCGGGCCGAGGTCCCAGTCAGCCCGGCGGACCCATCGCCAGTCGGGATCGGAGGGGTGGGCCGAATCGGAGGGCGGACGGATCGGGAAGAGCCGGGCGAGCAGCGGCCCGACCTGCATCCGGTATCGGAGGTTGGCGATGGAGAGCTCGTCTCCGTCGTCGAGGCGACCCGACTCGACCAGCCGCCCGTTGATCCGAACGCCGTTGGTACTGCCGAGGTCCTTCACCCAGAGGGCGCCCGATTCAAGGATCAGGCAGCAATGATGCCGGGAGACCCTTGGGAAGTCGAGGCGGAGGTCGCAGGCCGGGTGCCGGCCGACCACGGTCGTGGTGCGGTCGAGCACGATATCCGGACCGGCATCGAGCGCCACCAGCCGCGCGAACATGGCCGAGCCCCCAGTCCAGGACAACCAGCACGAGCGGATTCCACCATCATCGTCGATCGTCGCCGCTCTCCTGGGGTGGTATTGTAACGATCGCGATGGTCGGTGACCAGGCGCTGGTGGCCGAACCGCCAGAGTCTAGGCCGCACCACGATCGGGTGTTATGCTCGGGCCCCAGGTGCTCCATCCGCCCCGGTCGATTCGTGGCCCGTGGACTTGAAGGGACCAACATCGTGATTCGCCAAAAAACCTGGTCTGTTTCACTGGCGTTGCTGGGAGCGCTGGCCGCGTCGTCGGGCCGGCTGGCGCATGCTCAGACCTACGTTCTTCAGACGTTCACGCGCCAGCAGGTCACGGACGTGTATTACTCCGAAGGCATCGGTGTCGGCGACCTGAACCGGGACGGTCATGCCGATCTGGTTTACGGCCCGTACTGGTTCGAGGGGCCGAAATATGAGGCGAGGCACGAGATTTACTCGCCGAAGCCCCAGAACCGCGAGGGATACGCCAATCACTTCTTCGCCTGGGTGTACGACGTCAACGGCGACGGCTGGAACGATATCCTGACCGCCGGCTTCCCCGGCACGCCGGGTTTCGTCTATGAAAACCCTCGCGCTGAGGGACACTCCGCCCACTGGAGCCGACACGAGGTCTTTCCGCACGTCTGCAACGAGTCGCCGCAATTCACAAACCTCGTGGGCGATGGGCGGCCCGAACTCGTCTGCACGCTCGATGGCTTCTTCGGTTATGCAACCATCGATCCCGAGAAGCCGTTCGCGGCGTGGACGTTCCACCCGATCTCGAAAAAGGTGGCTCCCGTCCCGTTCGGTCATGGCCTCGGCGTGGGCGATGTCAACAGCGACGGCCGGCTGGACGTCCTGATGAAGGACGGCTGGTTCGAGCAGCCCGCATCGCTCGATCAGGCGGAAATCTGGCCGTTTCACGCGGTCCCGTTCTGTCCGATCGGCGGTGCGGACCTGTTCGCCTACGACGTGGACGGCGACGGCGATAACGACGTGATCACCAGCCTCGCCGCCCACGATTTCGGCCTGGCCTGGTACGAGCAGATGAGCGAGGGCGGCCAGGCACGCTTCCGACAGCATCTCATCATGGGAGATCGGCCCGCGCAGAATCGTTATGGGATTGTCTTCAGCGAGCTTCATTCGGTCAACCTGGCCGACATCGACGGTGACGGGTTGAAGGACATCGTCACGGGCAAGACGTATTACTCGCACCACAAGGCCAGTCCGATGTGGGACGCCGGCGCGGTGGTCTACTGGTTCCGGCTCAGGCGGACGCCCGAGGGTGTGGACTGGGTTCCCTACAAGGCCGACGGCGAATCGGGGATCGGCCGACAACTGGTCGTGACGGACATCAACGGCGACGGCCTGCCGGATATCGCCAGCGGCGGCATGAAGGGAGCCCACGTTCTGATTCAACATCGCGAGGCGGTGGACAAAACACGCTGGGAGGCGGCGCAGCCGAAGGTCGCGCATGCCGAGGTGAAGCCCCCGGTGCGCGGGGCCGAAGGACACTTCGACAGGGCGACCGGGCGCGTTCGGGGAGCGATCGAGGCCGAGGCCCTCACGGTCGTGAAGGCGAGATCGGGCCAGACCGGGACGCAGCCGATGGCCGGTTTCCTGGCCGGTCGATGGAGCGGTGACGCGCAACTCTTCTGGAGCGGCGGCAAGCCCGGCGATCGGCTGGAACTATCCTTCGACGTACCGATGTCGGGCCGATACGAGGTCCGGGCCGCCTTCACGATGGCCCGGGATTATGCGACCGTCCAGCCCTTCCTCGACGGTCAGCCCGCCGGCAAGCCTCTGGATCTGTATAACTACCCGGATGTGATTTCCTCGGGTGAGTTCGCGCTGGCCGCCGGCACACTCGACGCGGGGACGCACCGGTTCGCTCTTGCGATCACAGGGGCCAACCCATCGGCCGCAAAGGCGTACATGGTCGGCATCGATTATCTTCGCCTGGTCCCGCGATAGGCAGCTCAGGGCGCCGTGAACAAAACCCAGGTCCGGCTCCGGGCCGGGATCGCGACCTTCATGGTGACCGATTCGTCGGCGCCGAGCGTCACGGTGGTCGGTGATTGACCGTCGATCGATGCCAGGGCCGACCCCGAGAGGCCGGCGTAGTGGAGCGGAATGCGGATCGTCCGCTCGATCGGTTCGTTGAGCGGGTTGTACAGGAAGGCGAGAGCTTTTTCCTGGCCTTGCGGATCGACGTGGAGCCAGCCGTCCCAGTCGCGGCCGTTGGCACGCCGGAGGTGGATCAGGTCGCTGTCGAGAATCCGACGGTGGGCCTTGTAGAAGTCGACCCATCGCTTGACGACGGCGCGCGTCGCCGGCGTGTCGTAGAGGCGAGGGCCGCGATAGCACGCCTGAACCCCCGCGCCGAGGAGATTGGCGAGGCGGGCCTCGTAATGGTCTCGGTTGGCGTCGAGCGGCTCGATCGTGGCCGCCGCGCCCCCACCCTGGTACTCGGTGAGCGGGACGAACATCCAGCCCATCGAAGGCGTCTTGGTCCAGGTCCCGTCGTAAATGTTCTGGCGCTCGATGATTTCCTGCTCGGCGCGCGGAAGGGACCAGTTGGTCTCTCGATAGCCCATCCCGGTCTTGTTCGAGCCATTGAGGAAGTACCAGTCGGGGACGTTGAGGAAGACGCCCTGGGAACGGCACCACCGGTAGAGGTCGGTGATCGCGCGCCACTGGACCCACTGCGAGTCGGCCAGTCCCCTGTGTCCGGGATGGTTGGCCGCCTTGCAGAGGTCGCCGGGATAGGAGCCGTCGTGCTCCAGCACGCCCAGGCCGGCCTCGCCGATGAACGAACGGAGCTGGGCCAGGTAGTCGATTCCCCATCTGGCCCCGAGGCAAGGCATCACGCCGAACCGCGCGGGCACGCCCTGAGTGTTGTCGGCCGGGGTCGCGGCGGCTCGCGAGGCCAGCAGCGAGTATCCGCCCAGCGCCAGGCCGTGTGCTCGGGCCTCCTCGACGAGTCCCCGGTACTTCGCCCGATAGGCGGGGTCGCGACTCTCGAACTGGAAGCCGCTGCCGAACGTCATGATGAGCAGCTCAAAGCCGACATCGGAAGCCTGCGTGATCGCGGTCAGCAGATCGTCCGGACGGGCGCTCCGGACGTGGAACATCAGCGGATTCTCGGACGACCAGGGGGCCAGTGTCCGGTACATCCGACGGATCGCGAGTCCCCGACGCTCCCGGTCGGTGGCGCCGGTAAGCAGTTCGAAGACGCGGAAGGATTCGAAGGTCTTTCCTGGCGCGACCTGCTGATCCGGGCCGATCGGAGGAGCCGCGCGGAGCAGGCAACGGGTCGTGCGATTGTAGTTGACCTGAGTCGGATAATCGGGGTCGGGGCCCAGGGTGACGCTCTGTCGAGCGGCATGAGCGCCGTTCATCGCGAGGAAGGCGTAATCGGTCTCGACCCAGATGTTGGGACGCTCCTGGTCAGGCGTGTCATCCACGGCCGATTCCGGCTCGGCGAGCCGCAGCTCCTCGGCCGTGAATCCCGAAACCCGGACGGGCTTCTCCGTAGTATTGCGGACGACGAGCCACTTCGAGAAAAGCGGTAATCCGTCGTAAATCTCGTAATGGACCTCGACCTCGGGCAAACCTGGTTTCGGAGGGGCATAATTCATCCGAACGTGGCGCCCGGGAGGCGGCCAGGGGAGGTCACGCGAGAGCCATTCGGGATGCTTCTTCCAGGCGAGCCGGGTTTCGATTGACCCTTCCGACCAGGAGACAAACCGGTAAGCGGCCGGGTCGGGCTTCAGGGTGTCGAGCCACTCGTCCTTGAGATAATTCTTGACCGGCTGCC
>DAHZZC010000218.1 GCA_027435495.1 Planctomycetales bacterium | reverse complement strand
GTTGGCGCCGACCGTCACGACGATCAGCCCGTCGGCCGGTCCGCTCGCGGGCGGGACCACGGTCACCATCACCGGGACCAACTTCACCGGCGCCACCGCCGTCGACTTCGGCACCGTCGCCGCGACCAACGTCACCGTGGTTTCGGCGACGGAGATCACGGCCGCCAGCCCCGCCGAAGCGGCCGGCACCTACGACGTCACCGTGACCTCGCCCGGCGGCACCTCGACCACCTCCAACGCCGATCAGTTCTCCTACGTGGCGCCGGTCGTGACGATCGGCGGCGGCCCGCTGAACCTGGGGACCGCGACCGAGGGGACCTCGGGCGTCGCCGCCAGCTTCACGATCGGCGGCTCGAACCTCTCCGCCGACCTGCTGCTCAACGCCCCCGCCGGCGTTGAACTCTCCGCGAACGGCGGCGGCCTCTGGGGCTCGTCTCTCGACCTGGTGCCGGTCGAAGGGGTGTTCGACGGGCTGGTGATCGAAGCCAGGCTCTCCGCCGACGCGCCGATCGGCGTCATCACGGGCTCGATCGCGATCAGCGGCGGCGGCGGCGTATCGGAGAATGTTGGCGTCAGCGGGACCGTCGATGGCAACATCCGCGCCGGCTCGATCGTCGCGTCATCGCCGCAGGCGTACTACGGTCAGGATGTGACGCTCACCGCCACGTTCACCGCGACCGCCGACGGCACCCTGCCCTTGACCGGCACCGTGGCCTTCTACGACGGCAACGCCTACCTTGGCACGGCCCCGATCGTCGCCACGGCCCCAGCGGTCGCCACCGCCTCGACCGCCGCCGTCCAGGCGTTCGCGACGTCCCCGACGCCCAGCCCGACGGTCGCGGGCACCGCCGACCTGGCGACCGCCTCGCTCGGCGTCGGCACCCACACCATCCGCGCCGTCTATTCCGGCGACGCCTACTACGCCACCGCCAGCTCGACGACCCCGGTCACGGTCGCCGTCGCGCCCGCCGGCACCGGCGTCTCGCTGGCCTCGACGACCGGGCCCCAGGGGACCATCCTCACCGCGACCATCTCCGCCACCACGCCAGGCAACCCAACGCTCTCCGGCACCGTCTCGTTCTTCGACGGCTCGACCCTGCTGGCCACCGTCCCGACCGCGAACGGGATGGCCAGCTTCGACGCCGGAATCCTCCCGGCCGGATTTCACTCGTTCCACGCCGTGTTCTCCGGCGGCGGGAACGCCTCCACCAGTGGCGCGACCGTCGACGTCTCCACCGCCAGCCCCACCGTCACCCGCGTGGCCCGATACGGCTTCCATCACCAGAAGACCTACCTGGTCCTCACCTTCAGCACGCCGATGGACCCGACCGCGGCGACCGACCTGGCCAACTACTCGCTCGAGGGCCCGATCGGACCCGACGGCCGGCCGAACCGCACCGTTCCGATCGTCGCGGCCCTCTACGACCCCACCTCCAGGACGGTGACCCTCGAAATGGGAAAACGATGGAACGTCCACCGGCGTTGGAAGCTGAGCGTCAAGGGAACGGCCGGGGGCCTGACGGGGGCCTCGGGCGCCCCGCTCGACGGCACGGCCACGCGAGGCGCGGCGGCCCAGACGACGGCCGGCAGCGACTACAGCCGGCTCCTCACGATGAAGGACCTGTACGGCCGCGCCAGCAAGTTGCCGACCCCAGCCCCGTCACCGTTGCTCGCGACCTCGCCCTTCTCCGTGGCCGTCAACCGCGCGGCGATGCCGGGCGCCGTCAATTCTCCCCTGGCGATCGTCGCCGGGCAGGTTCCAGCGTCCGGGATGACTCGCGCCTTCGATCGATTCCAGAAACGATAAAACCCATCGAACGACACCAGAGCCATCCCAGGAACACACCGGAGGTCCCGACCTCAAGTGGCGGATCTCCACGAATCCGCGGCACGGCTCGATCCACGCCGCGGTCGTCCCAGTCGGTCGGGCATCCGATCGCCTCGGCCCATCCCGCCGTCCGGCCCTCGGCCGTCTCGATTTCCGGGTTATTGTCGCGGGACGTCGCCGGTTTCTTACACACGATCCCGACAATTCCCGCCGCCAGGTCGGACCGGTCCCCAGATCCCCGACTTGCGGGCCATCCGACCGGAATGGCAGCATGAGAACACGAGGCGGCTTCGCCCCGACACCGATCATTACGTGGCCCAGCCGCAGCGTAAGGACCAACCACCAATGGAATCGAACAGTAACGACCTCACCCCAGCCGGCCTGGTGATCGCCCGCGACCTGATGTTCACTTCAAAAGTGACAGGAACCGCCGAGGCGATCGGGCGCCAGATGCGAACCGCCGCCGATCGCGAGTCGGCGCGCGCGCTGATCGAACGCTGGCATCCCGCCGTGATCGTCGTCGATCTGACGGCCGGCGAGTCCGCCTCGCCCGAGTCTCTGGCCGAATACCGACGTCTCGCTGGCGATTCGACCCACCTGATTGCGGTCGGCCCCCATGTCGACGCCGACCGACTCGCCGCGGCAAAGGCGGCCGGCTGTCAGCTCGCCCTGCCTCGCAGCAAGTTCTCCGCGGAACTTCCGGCCTTACTGCGTGAGTGGTTTTCGATCGTGTAGCGGCCAGCGCGCCCGTGGTCCGAGTTCGGTTCGGGCTCTGGCCCGTCAGGGTGTTTGAGAGGCGAGGCCGAACCGATGGTCTTTTGTAGCTCCCGACCGGGCCGAAGCCATACGTATCGCGTGGATCGCCGGCTGGAGCCGGCTCGTAGAGCAAGAGAGAGGCGAGGCCGAACCGATGGTCTTTTGTAGGAGGGAGCTCCGGCTCCCGACCCGGCCGAAGCCATACGCATCGCGTGGATCGCCGGCTGGAGCCGGCTCCTACAAATGACAATTGACAAAATCACTGACTGCTCGAAGCCGCACGAGCCCGAGGGGTGCGGGTCCGACGAGGCGGGGCTTCGATCTCGTTCGCCGGGGCGTAGCTGGCTGGCTCGCCGACAACCGGTGGCGGAATGATCGGGAGGAGTCGGAACGATTCCTCGACGATTCGGGCGACGCCTTCGGCCAGCGGCGAGGCGAGCAACCGGCGGAACTTCTCCAGCAGTTCCTCGGCGCGGTCGGTGGAGGCGGGCCGGCCGGGGAAGGTTCCGCCAAACGTCGGCGCCGGGGCGATCGCGCCCAGGCCCGAGCCCGACTCGGCGGCCGGGTGCTCGTGGTGGGTCAGCGGCTCCATGTCCAGCAAAACTTCCAGCGGGACGCCCAGCGCCCGCGAAATCCGCCGGAGGGTTCCCGCCTGGGGCTTGCTCGTGTTCCCCCGTTCGATTTGATACAGAGCCGTTCGCGAAATCTTGGCCCGACTGGCCAGCTCATCCGGGCCCCAGCCCTTTGCGTACCGAAGATCGCGAATCCGCTTTGACAATTCCATGAGGTTTACCCTTGTTGTTCGCCGGCCTGGCCTGGCTTGTGTTGTGTTGTGTTGAGCAGCCCGCCCGACTTCTTCCCGGAACTCGTTCCCTCGACACTCTCAACGGAATGCCCATTCCCCTGGACATCCGGATGTCCCTTCCCGCGGACATCGATCGGTTCGATCAAGTCTCATCCCATCCTGTCTCATCCCGTCCCGTCCCGTCCCAACCTGAAGCTACGATCTCACGCGAGAGGGCCCATTTCCTGCGAAGAAAAACGGCAGGCTGCAAATCCCGGACCCGATCCGCACATGCTCTCACGGGCGCATCGAAAACGTGGGGAAGCTCCCGTCAGAATCCAATGCTATCCGGAATTTTAGGAGGCACACGTCGCCTCTAATAAATGTCTTATCCTATCGTCAACCCTCCGCACGTCAAGCGCCCACCCCCTGGGATTCCCCCAAAACGAGCGTTTTTTTTGAAACGATTCCGTGCAATATGGGTGATTGCACGGACAAGTGCTGGACACGACCCGGCCCGTTCCGGTGCGATCTGCGACCGATCAATTCGATCCCGTCCGATTGATGCCCGATACCGCGCTACCTTGCATGCTCTCTTCGGGTTGAGGGGGTTCGGAGAGGTATCGGACTTCGGTCATCCGGGCGGCCGTGGAGACGATGGATGAAGAGTTGATCGTGCGAGACGGTCGATCGCGCGCATTCGCAGACATGTTCGTGATGCGTGAACAAAAGCACCTGGGCGCGGCGGGCGAGTGTGGCCAGGGCGTTCAGGGCGGCGGCGGTGCGTCGTTCGTCGAACTGGATCAGGAGGTCATCGGCGACGAGCGGGACGGGGCCTCGGGCGTCGAGGGCCGTCTCCAGGCCGGCGAGGCGAAGGGCCAGGTAGAGCTGGTCGGCGGTCCCGAGGCTGAGCCCCCGGATCCCGACGGTCGGCGGCTCCTCACCGGCCGGGCGGAGGGCGGCCAGCGAGGGCCGGTCGGGGTCGGTCTCGTCGATCTGAAGGCCGCGGAACGAGCCGAGGGTTAGCTCGGCGAAGAGGGTGCCGGCTCGCTCCAGGACCGGACCCTGGACCTTCGTTCGATAGCTCTCAATCGCCTCACGCAGGACCACGGCGGCGAGCCGCAGCCTCGCGTATTCCTCCACCTCGCCCGAGAGCCGTGATCGCAGGGCCTCGACCCGTTCGTTGGCCTCGGCGGCCGGTCCCTCGCCGTCCATCCGGGCCAGCTCGGTCCGCAGGCGGGCGCGCTCATCAATCAGCGTGTCGCGATGAGCTGAGAGGCGGTTAACCTCGCTCGCGATCGCCTCGATCCGGCCCGGAAGGCGGTCGGCATCGACCGAGGCGCACAAGGCCCGGAACGCCGCGATCGATTCCGCTCCGCAGAGCCCGCCAAGCTGGCCGTCGCGGTCGCGAATCCGGTCCCGCAGGGATCGGGCCGCGGTTGAGGCCCGTTCGGCGGCCGGTAGATCGTCCACCGACGCGGCACCCGCCTCGCGAACCATCGCCTCGAGCCGGGCCGTGGCGGCCTCGCGGCGGGCCCTGGCGTCGTCCCCCTCGCGTCGACGCAGGTCCCGACGCCGATGGAGCGCCTCGCGGTCGTCGGCCGCCTTACGGGCCAGCGCCAGCCGACGGATCAAATCCTGCGCCCGATCGGCCACGCCGACCATCCCCCCTGCCCCGGGAAGGTCGTCGAACGCCCGAACCTCGCCGGCAAACTGCTCCACCTCCCGGCGGCCTCCCTCAATCCGGTCCACCGCCTGACGCGCCTCGCGAACCCTCGACAAAAGCTCGTCCATCTGCTCGATCACGGCGTCGGCCTGCTCGGGCGACGACTCCGGAGCCAGCCCGATCGGCGCGACCGCCCGGCCCCACGACTCACGCCAGTCCCGCAGACGCTCCTCCACCACCCGCGCCCGGCCCCTCGCCGCTTCCAGCTTCCGCCTCGACTCCCCCATCGACTGGATCAAATGCTCCCGGCGCGCCTTCGCCTGATCGATCCGGTTCACAACCGCCTCCGCCCGATCGCGGAGTGGACCAAGGGGGGCGCCTTCGTTTCTATTTATCCTGGCGGCAGAATCGTCCGAAATCGCACTATCCGCAAAATCGCTGAACTCTTCTCGATAAGTCTCGTCCGCCTGGCCGGCCATCGCGGTGAAGATCGCCCGCCGATGCGCGGCGATCCGGTCAAAGAGTGAACGGACCTCGACGCCCTGGCCGCGCGCCTCGTCGACTTTTTGCACAATCGAGGCCCGCGCCTGGAGCCATCCTCGCATCTCTCGGGGGGAAAGTGGATGATCGATCCCGGTGGGTTTCCAGGCGGCTTGCCATCGGGTCTGGATCTCGACGAGCCGGGCGGCGGCCTCCTGGATCGGGCCTTCCAGCGCCGACGATCGTTGTCGGGCGCGCTCGCGATCGGCGCGGGCGGCGGCCTGGGCGGCGACGCGGTCGGCCTCGCGACGGAGGCGATCGGCGATGGCATCGGCGCGGGTGATCGCCCGTTCGAGGGCGGGAGCGAGGGGTTCGGGTTCGGTTTGGTCTTCCGGCTCCTCGATCGCGGCCGGGACGGGGGGCTCGCCGGAATCGAGGGCCGTCCGGATGGTCCGCCAGATCCGATCGCGTCGGGCGCGAGCGGTCTCGAGATCCTCCTCGGTCGGGAGGAGGCCGGCCGATTCCCGGATCTGGTCGAGGCGGGTGGCGGCGGCATCGGCGTCGGCCTCGGCGGCCTCACGTGCGGACCGGAGCCGGGTGACTTCGGCCTCGGCTCCGGCGAGTTCGGCCTCGGCGCGGTCGATGGTCTCGGCCGAGGGTGACGGGCGGCTGACGAGGTCGTCGAGCGTTCCGGACCAGAGCGGGAGCCGGCGGAGGGCGAGTTCGGCCTCGGCCTGTTTGCGATCGAGCTGGAGACGGGCCTCGGCAAGCTTGTCGTCGAGGTCTCCCTGTTCGCGCGCCGACCGGAGCGCCTCGGCGATCGGGCCGGGGTCGCCCGGCTCGCCGATCCGGTCCAGCTTCTCCTGGTCGGACCGGATCCGATCCTCGAGCGCGGCGACGTCGGCGATCGCGTGATCGTGCTCTGCGGCGTGCCTGGGAAAATCGGTATCGAGCTTCTTGATTCGCGACTTGATGGCGGGTGTGAGACGAAGGGCCTCGGCGGCTTCGAGGAGTTTGGGGCCGGTCTCGGGCGTGGCCGTCTCGGGGCGTAGCTCGGCGAGGATCTCGCGGATTTGCTCCTCGATCCTCTGCAAATGGGCGATCTCGCCGGGGAGCGCGGCCTCGGCTTTCCTGTATCCGGCGAGGGCGTCGCGGAGCCGTTCCACGGCGTCGGCCCGGTCGAGCAGCGCGTCGTCGACGACGAGGGTGGCGAGACGGGCCTCGATCTCCTCAACCTCGTGGAGGGCGGCCGACTCGGCGATCCGGGCGGTCTCGACCTGGTTTTCGGCCTGGCGGCGATGTTCGGGGAAGTCGTCCGGAAGGTCGACGACCGCCCCGAGCGCGGAGAGATCGGCCGTCTCCTGATCGCGACGGGCGAGGATCGGCAAGGCGGCGGCGATCCGATCCAGCCGGCTCTTTTCCGCCCGGGCCGATTCGAGTTGTTCCTCGACGCTCGCCAGTTCCTCCGAGGCCCGCCGATGCGCGGCGTCGTGCTCGGCCCATTCACTGCTGGGAAGGCTTCCCAGGCGCACCTGGTTGCGGGCTTCTTTCAGGAGGCTGAGAGTCTCGTTGATCCGGGGTTTGGAGCCGGCCGGCTTGAAGAGGGCTTCGAGCTCGCGGTCTAGCTGGCGCTGAACGGCGATGAGGTCACGGAGTCCGCCGCCCGCCTGAAAGAGCAACTGCCCAAGTTCGCCCGAGCCCTCCAGGATCGACCGCCCGCCCGCGACCAGCTCGTCGTGATCGAGAGCATAACGGTGGGTGAATTCTTCCTCGGTGAGTCCGCCGAGGAACCCGGCGAGAATCGATTCCGGGACGGTTGAGCCGTTGGGGTCGAGTAGCGAGTTGTTCTTTTGTCCCTTCCGACGGACGAACGACTGTTCGTTCCCGTGGTCGTCCCGGAGCCGGAACCCAATCCGGAATTTTTTGTAATCGTGAAGAAAATCGTCGGGCGACTGGTTCGGGAACCCGAAAAGTGCCTGACGGAGCCCTCGCATCGCCGAGGACTTCCCGGCCTCGTTCGGCCCGAAGATGATGTGCAACCCCTCGGAACCGCCGGAGAAGTCCAGCGAGACGCCCGTGAACGGCCCGAACGCCTGTAAATCGAGTGTGAGGATCTTCATCAGTTGGTCATCGGGCGGTGGACGGAGGGATTGTGTACGACGATCATATCACGTCGAGGCCCGGGTCGCGCCCTCGCGACGATGCCCCGATTCGAGGAGATGGCGGGATTCAGGGGCTCCGCAAATTTCCCTGGACCCCGCCGGAGGTGCTTGAGAGCGACTCGGCCCATTGAGGACGTGAAGGTAGGCTTGTGTCGGTTGTTCCGGATTCTCGCCTGTGCGTCGGCAATATCGCGCAATCCGCTGGAACACGCGCCACGATCAGGGACGATATCCTCGGTAGCGGGTGCGCCGGGCTCAACGAGCCACGCAGAGGAGGAAATGCGGCGATGAGGACATCGACTCGCGGGGAACGAATTCGGGCCGGACGGGCCATGGCTCGGAAGAGTTGGGAAGCAGTTCTGGGCCGGAACCCTCGGCGCGGGAGTGTGGCGCCAGGACGGAGCCCGAGGGTTGGCGTGTCCGGGGCTCAAACACGGATCGGACGAGACCAGGTCTTCACCGCCATCGGCGCTGGAGCCGATGACCGCGCCAGCAGCCTCGGGCGGGTCGTCGGTGATGGCCGGGCTGCATCCGGGCGAGTGGGCGTGTTCCTGGCCCATTATCCTGCCGGTGATGCCGGGCCGGCGCGATCGGGCCGCCGATGGGCGGGTTTGGCGAGGTCCCGGATCACGGGTCTTGTCCTGGCCATTGGCCTTTCGCTGTGGAGCACCGGGTGTGCTCATCTGGCCGGTCTGCCGGAATATCGAGAGCTTGAGCAGGATCCGCCCACCGCCAGGGACCGTCCTCCGGGAACGTCGCCGATCCAGCAACCCGAGGCGGCCCTGGACCTGCCTTCGAGCCCGCCCGAATGGCTCGGCCCACAGCCGATGGATCTCTTGATCCGCCATGGTCTCGCCGAGAACCCCACGGTGCAGGCCGCTCGTTACAACGTGATGGCCCTGCGCGCTCGGATCCCGCAGGTCACCTCGCTCGATGATCCGGTCGTCTCGAATACCATCGCCCCCATCCCGAGCCTCGCGCTCCAGTATTCTCTGATGGGTTACAACCCCTACGTTTTCCTGATCGCGCAACAATTCCCCTGGTTCGGCACGCTCCGGCTCCGCGGTCTGGCGGCCGAGGAGGATGCGAAGGTCGCCCTCCACGAACTCTGCGCCGCCCAGTTGGACGTGGTCTCCAATATCAAAAAAGCGTACTACGACCTGCATTTCAACGAGCAATCCGAGCGGATTCTGCTCGACAGCCGCAAACTGGCCGAGGACTACCTGGCCATCGTCAAGGTCCGTTACGAGACGTCCAGCGCCGGGCTGCAAACCGTCCTCCAGGCCGAGGTGATCATCCGGGACCTGGATCGGGAGCTCGTCCGGGTGCGACAGGGAATCGCCGCGGCCCGCGCCGACCTGGCCCAGCAACTCCACATCAGCCCGGAAGCCGAGTTGCGGACCTTGCCCGACGCGCCCATCGCGCCGGACGCCCCCGAGCAGATCGATCGCCTGTACCGGCTCGTGGTGGCGGTCCGACCCGAACTCCGCGGGCGGCTGGCCGCCATCGCTCGCGACAAGGCGGCGGTCGAACTGGCCCGGAAGCGCTATTATCCCAACCCTACCCTCGGCATCGACGTCATGGCCATGACCAAAGGCGGGTTCATGGGCCCGCCGGGCGTCGCCCGGGGCACTCCCGACCTGATGTTCTTCGTCGCCTTCAACCTGCCGGTCTACCGCAAGAAGCTCGACGCCAGCGTGGTCGAGGCACAGGCTCGGGCCCTTGCTGATGCCAGGCTCTACAGCGCCGAGCGTGACTCGGCATATCGCGAGGTTAAGGATCTGTTCACCCAGGTTCAGGCTCAGCGCAGCATCCTTGGGTTCTACCGATCCGATATCCTGCCCAAGGCGGAGCAGGCCCTGGAGACGTCGACCAGCGGCTACACGAACCAGACCGTGGACTTCCCCACGCTGATCACCGCCTGGCGGGAAGTGCTCCAGATCCAGCTCCAGGTCGCTCAGGTCGAGGCCGAGTTGGGCAAGGCTCTGGCCTCGCTGGAGCGGGCCGTCGGTAGCCAGATCAACGCCCACCCGATCGCCGAATCGGCGGCTCCGGAAGCCACGCCGATCGCTCCCTCGCCCCCGACCGCATCAGGTGCTTTCGACCGGTCTCCCACGAATCGCTCGCCCGGGCCACGAGGTCGGCAGGATCACGGAGCGCGGGGGAATGTTCCCAGGGAAGGTCAGACGCCGGAAGTGGATGCCCTCCCTCCGGCGTCCCCGTGAATCACATGCTGGGCCCGGTCCCCGCGGACGGTCCGGAGAGGCTCGGCGGCGTCGCGAACGGGTAACGGAAACCCGGTCCCAACGGCGACCGCTGGCCGCCCTGCCTGGTCATCGGCGTCCCGACCATCCCGCCCTCCACCCCGATCCCTCCCTCATAACCGAAGGGCTGGTACACCCGGCCACTCGCGCCGGTCCCCATCCCGCCCCGCGCCCCTGCGGCCATACCGCCGGGGCGCGAGGCCCCGCCGATCGGCGTCATGGGCATCGAGGCCCCGCCGATCGGCGTCTGGGGCAGCCGTCGCGAGACCCGCCCGATGCTGAAGCCACCGGCAGAGCCCCCCTGGTAGGGAACCCAGCCGCCCGCGCCTCCGTTGTAGGGCATGTAGGTGGTCGTGCCACCGCCGTAATACTGGCCGATGGTCGCTCCACCATATCCGCCCAGCGACCGGCCCGCGCCTCCGATGCCCATCTGGGCCTGGACCGTCGGTGTACAAATCGCCAGGAAAACGCCCATGAGGATCAACCCCCCGGGAGCCCTCCGTCGTCTCTCGCTCATGATTCCCTTCCTCCCTTGCCGAATGCGTTGCGGGTCGAGTCCTTCGGGCAACCGTGGCCTGGCCCGAACGATCCGCGACCCGCGCACATTTCTCCGTTTCCTCTTATCGGAAAAATCCTCCCCAAGATCCGCGGTTGGTCGCCGTCCGTGCCGTTTGTGCGATGGCAGGAGACGTTCGGGCGAATCTCACGGGACCGAGTGTGTGGATGCTCGATTCCGAGAGGACCGCACCTCGGCCCACGATTTCCAGATCGTGTAGATTCCCGGATAGATCAGGAGTTCCAGGATGAAGGAGGTCACGACCCCGCCGACCATCGGGGCGGCGATCCGCTTCATCACGTCGGAGCCCGATCCACTCGACCACATGATCGGCAGGAGGCCCATGAGGATGGCCATCACGGTCATCATCTTGGGCCGGACCCGATGCACCGCTCCTTCCAGGACGGCCTGTTCCAGGTCCTCGACACCGCTCATCCGACCGGCTTTTCGCTCGCGTTCGTAGGCCAGGTCCAGGTAAAGGAGCATCACGACGCCGGTCTCGGCGTCCACTCCGGCCAGGGCGATGATGCCGACCCAGACGGCGACGCTCAGGTGGTAGCCCAGCAGGTAGAGGAGCAGGAACGCTCCCACCAGGGAGAACGGCACGGCCAGGAGGACGATGATGACCTTGGCGAGTGACCCGGTATTGATATACAGGAGCACGAAGATCACCAGCAGCGTGATCGGGATGACGTAGGTCAGCCGACGTCCGGCGCGTTCCATCGACTCGAACGAGCCGCTCCATTGGAGCGAGTAGCCGGGAGGAACCTGGACCATCCGCTTCACCATGGCGCGGGCGTCCCGGACGTAGCGGCCGGCGTCGCGGCCGGAGATGTCCACATAGACGTAACCGACGAGCTGTGCGGCCTCGCTCTTGATCGAGGTCGGACCATCGGTCATCTTCAGGTCGACCAGCTCGCCGAGTGGGACCTGGGCGCCGATGGGTGTCTCCACCAGTACGCGCCGCAGTCGGGTCAGATCGTCGCGAAGTTCGCGGCCGTATCGGACATTGACCGGGAATCGCTCGCGGCCCTCGATGGTGGTCGTCACGTTCGCCCCGCCCACCGCCGACTGGATCACCGCTTGCACGTCGTCGATGGTCAGGCCATAACGGGCGATCGCGGAACGATCCACGGCGAAGTCGAGATAGTATCCCTCGGAGACGCGCTCGGCGAAGACGCTCCGAGTGCCGGGGACCATGCCGATGGCCCCCTCAATCTCGCGGCCGATGCGGGCGATCTCCGCCAGATCCGGCCCGAAGACCTTGATCCCGATCGGGGTCCGAATGCCGGTCGACAGCATGTCGATGCGACCTTTGATCGGCATCGTCCAGCTTGTGCTGAAGCCGACGAGCTGCCGCTTGAGAGCGGCGTCCATCTCGGCGGTCAGCCGGTCCGGCGTCAGGCCCGGGCGCCATTCCTCCGCGGGTTTGAGCTCGATGACGGTCTCGACCATCTCCAGGGGCGCGGGGTCGGTGGCCGTCTCGGCCCGGCCCGCCTTGGCGAAGACGCTCGCCACCTCCGGGAATCCCATGAGGATCCGATCCTGGTCCGTGATCGCCTCGCGCATCGTCTCGATCGACGCTCCCGGCAGGGTCACGGGCATGAACAGCAGCGTCCCTTCCCAGAGCGGCGGCATGAACTCCGTTCCCAGGCCGCGGTAGATCGGCACGATCGTGCCGATCGCCATGATCGCCAGGAATACCATCAAATACCGAAAGCGGAGGGCGGCCCGGGCGAGCGGGTGATACAGCCAGATCAAGAACCGATTGATCGGGTTCCGTTCCTCGGGCGGGATCTTGCCGCGGATCAGGACCGTCATCAGAAACGGGGCAACCGTGATCGAGAGCAGCGCCGCGAAGAGCATCGCAAACGTCTTGGTGTAGGCCAGTGGCTTGAACAGGCGGCCTTCCTGGTCCTGGAGAGCGAAGACGGGCAGGAAGCCGACTGTGATGATGAGCAAAGAGAAAAACAGCGAGGGGCCGACCTCCTTGGCCGCCTCGATCACCACCTCCCGGCGATCTCGACGCTCCGATGCCGGCCGGGACTCCTCCTGCTCAATGTGCTTGTGGGCGTTCTCAATCATCACGATTGCGGCGTCGATCATGGCGCCGATGGCGATCGCGATCCCACCCAGGCTCATGATGTTGGAGGTCAGGCCAATGGTTTGCATGGCCAGCATGGCCAGCATCACGGCCAGGGGCAGTGTCAGCACGGCCACGAGCGCACTGCGGAAGTGGAAGAGGAAGACGATGCAGACCAGGCTGACGATCAGGCTCTCCTCGACGAGCTTTTCCCGCAAGGTCTCCACCGAGCGCTCGATCAGCGCCGAGCGATCGTAAGTGACGACCAGCTCCACTCCTTCCGGCAGCGAGGGCTGCACCGTCTCGCGGATCGTCCGCTTGACCCTCTGGAGCACGTCGTAAACGCTCTCACCGAACCGGACGACGACCACGCCTCCCGCGGCATCGCCCAGGCCGTTGTAGTCCACCACCCCGCGGCGGATGTCGGGGCCGAGTTGGACCTCTCCCACATCGCGGACGCGAATCGGAGTCCCGTCCCTTTGGGTGCCCAGGCTGACTTCCTCAATGTCCGATATCCCCTTGATGTACCCACGCCCGCGGACCATGTATTCCCGACCGGTGAACTCGATGACCCGGCCGCCTACCTCCTGGTTGCTCTTCCGGATCCGCTCGACCACCCGGTTGATCGGAATGTCGTAGGCCAGAAGCTTGTCCGGGTCGATCGTCACCTGGTACTGCTTGACGTAAGCACCGACCGAGGCCACCTCGGCCACGCCCGGAACGGCCCGGAGCTGATACTGGACGTGCCAATCCTGGAGCGTCCGAAGTTCGGCCAGGGTATGCCGACCGCCGCGGTCGATCAGCACGTACTCCAGCCCCCAGCCTACCCCGGTGGCATCGGGCCCCAGCTGAGGCGCCACGCTGACCGGCAACTTGCCAGCCATGCCGCTCAGGTATTCCAGCACCCGGCTCCTCGCCCAGTAGAGATCGGTGCCATCCTCGAAGATCACGTAAATCAGCGAAAACCCCAGGAATGAGTTGGCCCGGACCGCCTGGACCCGCGGAGCCGAGAGCAACTGGGTGACGATCGGATACGTCACCTGGTCTTCAATGATGTCGGGACTTCGGTCCTCCCATTGCGTATAAACAATCACCTGGACGTCCGACAGGTCGGGGATCGCGTCGAGGGGCGTGTGGACGATCGCCCAGGTGCCACCAGCGAGGATCGCGGCGACGAGCAAGAGCACCAGAAAGGGGTTGCGGGCACCAAACTCGATGAGGCGGGCGATCATGGGCTACGGCCTTGAGAGAAGGTCACGGTCAATCAATGATTCATTTGAGAATGTTTCATACTTTTCGTGCCGCCCATGTCCATGCCCGGCATCCCGGCCATGCCACCGGCCCCTTCCTTCAATCGACTCTCCGAGTCGATCAGGAAGTTGGCGGACGTCACGACGCGATCTCCCTCGGCAAGGCCCTCCAGCACCTGGAAGCGGTCCCCGAATTTCACCGCGCCGATCCGAATTTCGACCGGGACGAGCCGGTTGTCCGACCGGGCGCGGAAGGCCATCTCGCGCCGGCCGGTGCGGATCACGGCGGACATCGGCACCAGCAGTCCTTCGCCCATCTCGTGCTCAATTTCGATATCGGCGAACATGGCGGGCTTGAGCGAACCCTCCGGGTTCGGGAGCTCGACACGCACCTGGATGGTCCTCGTCGTCTCCTCGACGGTCGGCTGGATGAAGACCACCTTCCCCGTGAATTGGCGCTCCGGGAGGGAAGGGACGGTGACCGTGGCCGGCTGGCCCAGCCCGATGTGGGGCAGCTCATACTCGTACACCTTGGCCTGAACCCAGACTGTGGATAGGTCCGCGACGACATAGAGATCCCGCTGGGGAGTGATGTACTCATGTTCAAGGACGCTCTTCTCGAGGACGGTCCCGGTCGCCGGACTCCGAAGCGTCATGAACTCCTGGGGCTTGCCAGACCGTTCCAGTTCCTCAAGCTCCGGGCCCGAGATGTCGAGGAGATGGAGCTTGATCACGGCCAGATCGGCGAGTGACTTCTCGGTCCTCATCAGGCTGCCGGCGGCCCGCTCCGCACGCCGGCCGGTCACGTAATCAAGCTGGGTCCGGTAGAATTCCGGGCTGTAGATCGACAGGAAGGGTGCGCCCTTCTCCACTCTCTGTCCCGTGTAATTGACGAACAACTTCTCCACCCAGCCCTCGCTCCGAACGTGGATGTGGAAGGTCCTGGTTTCATCGGGTCGGACGATCCCCACCGTGCGGACATTCATCCGTAGCGGAGCGCGCTCGACCCGGCCCAGGGTCACGCCGATACGCTGCTGGACCTCCGGAGCAACATCGACTTCCGCGTAACCCTTGACGCCGGGCGATGAACTGGCCTCGGGCATTGCCCCCATATCCATGCCCGCCATCTCGCCCATGGAACCGCCTTCGTGGCGATTCCTCTCGCTCGTCGCGGTCGACGGTCGCATCCATTCCCAGACGGGTGTGAGCCATCCGCGCCCGTGGGCGATCCAGAGCCCGCCAGACACCGCCAGAACGATCACCAGCCCAACGATCCGGGTGACCCACTTCACTCGTGGCCGCGACATGTCTGACCTCCACTTTGGTTTACGTCAGGGGCCCCGTCCCGGTCCGTACTTCTCTCTCAATTGGGCCCTGATCCATGCCTCATGGCTCGCCTGGTCATCCATCGCCCTGGGATGCCAGTAGTAGTCGGTCTCGATCCCGGAAAGGTCCGGCCGCGGGGATTGCGCGAAGGGGGGAGTCGGCGCGGGTGCCGGGTGGGCTCGCTCCCAGCCGGACGGCGGGTGATAGGAGCCGGGCCGATAATACTGGATGGAAGGGCCAACGTGATAATAGCCAGGGGTCGGGACCCAGACGACCCCAACCGGCGTGCTATAAAATCCGGCCAGCGGAAAGTAGTACGCCGTGGAAGCGATGGGTGCATAGCCGTGGGCCTCCGAGGTGACAGGACCTCCCTCACTGGATTCGGCCGATCTCTTCACGAATTCGAACGGGACCGTGAACCGGGCCACGGGACTGGTTGGGTCGGGCAGGCCCGTGATCTCGAACGCCACCCGCACGCCGCTCCGCGGAACCTTGCTCAGGTCGATGGCCAGGTCGAGCGATTCGGAGCCCGGCCCGGAATCCGTGGGAGCGGAGTGGAGCGGTCGGGCGAACCAGGGCTCCGGCGAGTTCGGATGGTAAAATGTCGCGGTCCCGCTCAGCTTCGAGGCGTCGAGAGCCGTCCCCTCCGCAGTCTGACCGAAAACCCGCAGACCCGTCGCATAGAAGAAGACCTCGAAATGATCCGAACCGACGGTCACGAGCACGCCGCCCCTGGCAGATCTCGCCACCCCCGAAACCTCCTGGGCTCTCGCCCTGCTGGGTGAATCGAGCCCCCAGGCGTTCATCATCGAGAAAATGCCAAGCGCGCATGCGGCAAATCTGGTTCTCGGAAACATGATGTTGACCTCGATCGTTCGGGAATGACGTGGCGAGCCAGTCCCAGCGCGAAGGCGCGGCCTGTCCATCGCGCCAGGAAGGTTCGACATCGAAGACATCCTGCCGCCGACTCTCTTCACGCGGTCACACTGGCCGTACTTGCGTTCACAAACATCCTTCGGCAGCGATTGATGCGCATCCGATTTTCCGGACTCCGCGCATAAAAAAACCCCATCCGCGTGATCGCTCACACAGCGGGGCTACCCTGGCCGACTTCCTCTCGCCCATCGTGAGCACGGAAGTTATCTTTAATGTAAAACCCACGCGCCCTGATGTCAATAACCGAAAATGGGAGCCTGGACCGGCCCGAGGCGACGGACGAGGTCGCTCATGGGAAAGCTCGATTGGCAGGACCTGGAATTCGCGTCGGGAAGGTATACCCGGCTCCGGCGGCGATCCCGGCGATGGCATCTCACCTTCCTGTTGACCGCCCTGCTGGCGATACCGCTCCTCGCCGCGGCTGGGGCCTTGCCGTATCCGGTCGTGCGCAACCTGCTGGTTGCGGCGTTCGCCATCGGATTTCTCGGCCAGTGGTCTGGGACCCTGATCACCTGGTCGGCGCTCACCCGGTTCCCCTGCCCGAGATGCGGCCGTCGATTCATCATGATCTGGTGGAGTAGCTGGCCGACCGACCGCTGCAAGCACTCCGGCCTCAACCTCAGCCCGTCGGCCGTCGCCCGGGCGCGGGAGAATGGCGGCGTCGAGCTCTCGTGAAAGGAGCCGATGCTACCCGATCGCTCACGGCCGCTTGTACGACGTGAAGACCCCCGCGTGCGGCGCCGTCAGGCGCTCGAGCGCCTCGACATCGGCCGGATCCATCGGCCGGAACTCGCGGGCGATCCGGGCGTTATGCTCGACTTCCTCGACCGTCGAGCAGCCGATCACCACCGTCGAGACGCCCGGCAGATTCAACACATACGACATCGCGGACCCGGCCGAAAGCCCGGCGCGCGGGAGCAGTCCCGCGGCGTAGACCTTCATCCCGATCACACCCATCCCCCGCCGCGCCGCCTCGGGAAGCACCGTCCGGCAGAACGGGAGCCGATGCACATCCGCGACGTTCATCGCCGCGAGCACCGTGTCGAAGTCGAACCGGCCCATCGCGTCGAGGAGGATCGCCGGGTCCTGGTGGCCGGTGATCCCCAGGAACCGGACGAGCCCCTGTTCCCTCGCCTCAATCAGTGCCTCCAGCGCCCCGCCCGGTCCGAAGATCCGCCGGAGGTCCTCGGGCGTGCGCAGGTCGTGGAGCTGCCACAAATCGAGGTGGTCCGTCCGGAGCCGCTTCAGGCTCTCTTCCAGCAGCCGGAGCGAGCCGTCTCGGGTCCGATCGTGCGTCTTCGACGCCAGGAAGATCTCCTTCCGCCGCTCGCCCAGCGCGGCGCCGTAGTAGTCGAGGCTCCCCGCGTAGGCGGGCGCTGTGTCGCAGTAACTCACGCCGAGGTCAAGCGCCCGGTGAATCACCGCGACCGCCTCCGACGTCCGCCCGTGCGTCCGCAACACGCCCTCACCGCCCAGGGCAAACTGCGTGACCTCGCAACCCGTCCGCCCCAGCGGCCGGCGAGGGATCGGCCAGGACGGACCGCCATCGACATCGTGGGACGGTCCGGCAGTCGTCGGGGCGGCGGGCATGGGCGGGCCTCTTCCCGGTTCGTCTCTCGGATTCCGGCGGACATCTTACATCGATGGCATTGGAATCCAATAAATCCGAAGATACAAGAATAGGACACCCGATCATGGTCAGGCGATCAGTTGACGCACGATTGTCCCATGAACGTCGGTCAGTCGATAGAGTCGGCCCTGGAATCGGTAGGTCAGCCGAGTATGGTGGAGTCCCATGAGGTCCAGAATGGTCGCCTGGAGGTCGTGGACGTGGACGGGGTTTTCGACGACGTGGAAGCCGAGGTCGTCGGTGCGTCCGAGGGTGATTCCGGGCTTGATTCCGCCGCCGGCCAGCCACATGGTGAAGGCTTGCGGGTGGTGGTCGCGGCCCATGCTTCGGCCGAGGGCGGCGTTGGATTCGACCATGGGGGTGCGGCCGAATTCGCCGCCCCAGACGACGAGGGTTTCCTCGAGCAGTCCTCGGCGTTTCAGGTCCATCACGAGGGCGGCGGCGGCCCGGTCGGTCTGGCCGCACTGGTTTTTGAGGCCGCCGGCGACGTCGGAATGGTGGTCCCATCCCTCGTGATAGAGGTTGACGAACCGGACTCCGCGCTCGACCAGGCGGCGGGCGAGCAGGCAGTTCCGGGCGAACGAGGGACGGCCCGGCTTGACGCCGTAGAGGGCCAGTGTCTCGTCGGATTCGCCCGAGAGGTCGATCAGGTCGGGGGCGCTGGTCTGCATCCGGAAGGCCATCTCGTAGGATCGGATCCGGGTCGCGATCTCGGGGTCGCCGAGTGCGCCGAGGTGCTCCCGGTTGAGCGCGCCGATCAGGTCGAGCGAGTCGCGCTGGAGCCTCTGATCGACGCCTGGCGGGCTCGCGGCGTCGAGGATCGGGTCGCCCTGGGTCCGGAACGGGACGCCCTGATAGGAGGTCGGCAGGAAGCCGCTCGACCAGTTGGCCGCGCCTCCGCTGATCCCCGAGCCCGACGACATCACGACGAACCCGGGCAGGTCGGCCGACTCGCTTCCCAGTCCGTAGCAGACCCAGGCTCCCATGCTCGGCCGGCCTGGCAGGGGCGAGCCGGTGTTGAGGAAGATCTGCGCGGGGGCGTGGTTGAACTGGTCGGTCTGCATCGATTTGACGATGGCGATGTCGTCGACCACCTTGGCCAGATGCGGGAGCATCTCCGAGAGTTCGGCCCCGGATTGCCCGTGTCGGCCGAACCGGAACCGCGACGACATCAGGCTGGCATCGGGCCGGATGAAGGCGTATCGCTGGTCCTTGACGACCTCGGCCGGGACGGGGCGGCCGTCGTACTTCGTCAGCTCGGGCTTGCGATCGAAGAGGTCGAGCTGGCTTGGGGCACCGGCCATGAAGAGGAAGATCACGCGAGTCGCCTTCGGCGCGAAGTGCGGCGGGCGTGGGGCCATCGGGTCGCGATCGGCGGCGGGGATGGAACCGCCCGCGCCGTCTCCGGCCCGGGCGCCCGTGGTTTCGCTGGCGAGGAGGCTCGCCAGCGCGATCTTCCCCACGCCGACACCGCAATCACGGAAGAAGTGGCGGCGCGTCGCCGAGAGTCGTGGATCGTCGGGATGTTGGGGCATGGTCCGCCTCGCGTCGGGGCCTTCCAGACGGGTGGTTTCCGTCTCCTCATTGTAGCCGTCGACGACGAGGTGGGGACAGGCCGATCGCCTCAGGGTCCGAACCGAAGCTCGACGAACGAGAGATCGTCGACGAATTCGTCGCGGCCCTGGAGCTCGCGGTCGTGGGCGATCAGGCGGTCGATCAGGGCGCCCGAGTCGTCGTCGTGCGGGCCGGGACGCATGAAGGCGACGAACTGGTCGAACGGCCACATGGTGCCGTCCTGGCGCTGGATCTCGTAGGCGCCGTCGCTGTAGAGATAGAGCTTGGCGAACGGGCCCAACTCGACGGTCCCGCCCCCGAATTCGAGGTCCGGGACAGCGCCGATCATCGGGCCGTGCGACTCCAGGAGGGTCAGTTCGGCTGTGTCGGCGGTTGGCCCGGTGAGGAGCAGGCCGGGCGGGTGTCCGCCGCCAGCAAAGTCGATTCGCCGGGTCGGTTTGTGATAGACGCCGTACCAGATCGTGAAGAAGAGGCCGTTCTGCTGGTCCATCTGAAAGGCGTTGTTGAGAGCGCCGAGGACCTGGTCGGGGCGTCGGAAGTCGGCCTGGGGCAGAGCCTGCGACCGCAGGGCGTTCATCGCCGAGACAGAAAGCAACGCCGAGCCGACGCCGTGGCCGCTGACATCCAGCAGGAACAGGGCGAAGTGGTCGTCGTCGAGCCAGTGATAGCCGAATGAATCGCCGCCGAGTTCGGCTGAGGGGACGAACCGCCAGTCGGTCCGGACCTCGCCTTTTTTGAGCTTCTCGGGGAGGAGCGATCGGACGTATTTCGCCGCCTGGTCGATCTCACCGGCGAGCCGGCGCTCGCTTTCCTTGAGTGCCTCGTACGCCTCATTCCGCTGGAGCAGGTTGATATAGCCGCGCGAGTGGTATCGGATGCGGGCGAGCAGTTCGAGGCGATCGGGAAGCTTGACGATATAGTCGTTAGCGCCCAGGGCAAACGCCTCGGCCTTGACGGTCGGCTCCTCCTTCGTGGAGAGGACGATCATCGGCGTCTCGCGGGTTTCGGCATCGGCGCGGAAGGTTTGAACCAGGGTCAGTCCGTCGATGTCGGGCATCACCAGATCCTGAAGGATCACCGTCGGCTTGACCTTCCGGGCCTCTTCGAGGGCCACCGCGGCGTTCCGGCAATAATGGAACGAGATGTCGGGCTCGCCGGCGAGCATTCGACGGACGGTCTCGCCGACCAGCGGCTGGTCGTCGATCAGGAGGACCGTCACCTTGTGCTCGGTCAGGATGGGTTCGTTGCTCATGCGTGACTCCGCTCGACGGGCGGTTAATCCTTGGTTTTCCGATTTCGGTCTTTAGACCAGGAAGTTGGGACACGACGATCGAAGGCCATTCCCGGCGAGGCGGGGGGCGCGAAGGGAGCGGGTGATGGCATCGGCGATCTGATCGAGGTGAAGAACCTCGTCGGCGGCGTCCAGTTCGATCGCAGCGCGGGGCATTCCCCAGACGACGCTCGACGACTCGTCCTGCGCGATCGTGCGCCAGCCCCGGCGGCGGAGAGCGAGCATCCCCTGGGCTCCGTCGTGGAACATCCCGGTGAGCAGCGTGGCCACGCCCGCCCGGGGCCAGTTGCGGGCGACACTCTGGAAGAAAACATCGACGCTCGGCCGGTAACAGGCCGAGGCCGGCTCGGGCGAATATCGGAGACGGCGGTCATGGTCGAGGATCAGGTGATCGTCGGTGACGGCCAGCAGGACCTCGCCCGCGGTCGGTCGGTGTCCTTCCTCAATCATCAGGACGGGCCGCTTCGCCTGCTCGGAGAGCCACTGGCCGAGCCCGGGCGCGAACGCGGCGTCGACGTGCTGGACAACCACGATCGCCGCTTCCAGTCCGGCGGGCAATCGCGCCAGAATCTCGGCGAGGGCCTGCGGGCCGCCGGTCGAGGCGCCAATCACGATCATCGGGTCGAGCTCGTCGGCGACCGGCGGCGCGGGCGTCGACGGCACCAGGGCACGTTCGCGATCTCGTTCGCGGGAGGGCCGGTCGGGGCGGCCGATCAGTCGCCCGATGACCTGGATCTTGTTCAGCAGCATCGCCGCGCCGCTGATCTCGCCGCGCGGGCCGAGGCAGGGAGTGTCGATCGCGTCGAGCGCTCCGTAACCCATCGCCTGGTAGACACGGCTCAGGTTCCCGCTGACGCTCGCCGTTACCACGAGAATGGCGCACGGCGACTCCCCCATGATCCGGCGGGTCGCCTCGACGCCGTCGACCCTCGGCATGATGAGATCCATCAGGATCACGTCGGGAGGCTCCGCGCGCGCCATCGCGATGGCCTCGGCGCCGTCGGCGGCGATCCAGACCACCTCGTGGTCGGGCGACGAGAGCACCGCTCTTCGGAGCGCCTCGCGGGCCATCACGGTATCGTTGGCGATCGCGATTCTCATGGAGCAGCCCGAAGGTGATCTCCCATCAAGCGGCGATTGGACGGATGCCACGCGGAGATATCGACACACCAGATCGGAAAATCGATCGTGAGTATAGCACGTCCGCCATCCTGTCGTGAGGGGCCTGCCGACTTCCCATCAGTCCGATCTGGAAGTAAGCTGAACTCGCCCAGGCATCCCCGCTCCCTTCGGAGTCGCCCGTCGTGGAGAGCAACCCATCGACAGACATCCCGCCGGCTGGAGCCGACGGGCCCGACGTGACCTGGACCGGCGACACCCTGGGCGCTGGGCTCCTCTTCGGGGTACTGGCGTTCCAGAATCGCTTCATCAATCGCGAGGAGTTGCTCGGGGCGTTCGACGAGTGGACGGCCGACCGGGCGAGGGGGTTCGACCAGGTCTTGCTCGACCGGAGGGTCCTCACGGCGGAGCGGCACCGGCTGATCTCAGCGCTGGTGTCCGAGCACGTCCGGGAGCACGCTGGCGACCCCGGGCCGGGGCTGGCCTCGATCGGGCCGATCACCGCCGACCCATCGCGGTCGACGGCCCCCGAGATCCGGGCCGGGCTCTCGCGTCTGGCTGGGCCGCCGCCAAGGTCCGTCGACGGCCGCGGCACGCAGACAGACACCGACATGACCGCCTCGTGGACGACCCCGGCGGGTGCCGAGGCGTGGGCCGGCCGGTTCCGTGCCCTGAGACCACACGCCCGAGGCGGGCTGGGCGAGGTCTTCCTGGCGCTCGACTCCGAGTTGAACCGCGAGGTGGCGCTCAAGGAGATCCGGCCCGAGCTGGCCGGTGAGTCGTCCTATCGCGCCCGGTTCGAGTTCGAGGCGGAGGTCACCGGCGGGCTGGAGCATCCCGGGATCGTCCCGGTCTACGGCCTCGGCCGAACAGCCGACGGTCGGCCCGCCTACGCAATGCGGTTCATCCGCGGCCGGAGTCTCAAAACGGCGATCGCCCGGTTCCACGCCGCCGACCGCTTCGGCCGTCGCGATCGCCGCGACCTGGCCTTCCGCGAGCTGCTTCGGCGGTTCACCGATGTCTGCGACGCCATCGCCTACGCCCACAGCCGAGGCATCCTCCACCGCGACCTCAAACCGAGCAACATCATGCTCGGCCGGTACGGCGAGACCCTGGTGGTCGACTGGGGTCTCGCCAAGGCGATCGGCCGCCCCGACCTCGGCGCCGAGCCCCCCGCGCCCTCGGCCGATCCCGAACCCGAGCCGCCGCTGGTCCCGCGCTCCGGCGAGTCGCTGGAGCCGACCCTCGCCGGCTCCGCGATCGGGACGCCGGGATACCTCAGCCCCGAGCAGGCCAACGGCGAGGAGACCGGCATCCGGAGCGACGTCTACGGCCTCGGCGCCACACTCTATCATCTGCTCACAAGTCGGCCCTCCTGCGAAGCCGGCGATCGGGGCGCGGCGCTGGCCCAGACCGTCGCCGGCGAAATCCCCCGTCCCAGGCGGGTCGACCCCCGCATCCCCAGGCCGCTGGAGTCGATCTGCCGAAAGGCGATGGCCCTGCAACCGGCCGACCGCTACGCTTCGGCCCTGGCTCTGAGGGCCGATATCGATCGATGGCTGGCCGACGAGCCGGTCTCGGCCCACCGCGACGCGATCCCAGCGCGGGCGATGCGGTGGATCCGCCGTCACCGGGCGGCGGTGGTCGCGGCCTCGGCGATGGTCCCAATCGCGATCGTCGGCCTGACCGTCCACGCCTGGCGGCTCGGCCAGGCCGAGGCCCGAACCGCCGAGCAACTCGCCATGACCCGCGCCGCACTCCTCGACGACCTCAAGTTCTCCGGCGAGCAACTGGCAGCCCTGCCCAACTCCGAGCAGTTCCGCGAGGAAGTCGCCCGTCGCACGTTCGCGTTCTACGAGAAGCTGTTGCAGCGCTTCCCCGACAACCCAGGCGTCCGCCTGGACATGGGCCGCGCCCATCGGTTGCTCGCGGTCCTGGCCCGGAAATCCGGCCGGTTCAACGACTCGATGCGCGAGATCGACGAGGCGATCCGGATCCTCTCCCGGCTGCACGCCGAGGACCCCGGCGACTTTGAGGCGGCCCAGTGGCTGGTCGAGGCGCTGACGACCCGAGGCGAAAACTTGCACACAAGCGGCTTGCTCAGCAAGGCCGAGGAGTCGTACGAACACGCGATCGAGCGATCCGCCGACCTGCTCCGCTGGCCGGTCGGCCGCCTGTATCGGAACGCCCGGGGCTCGGCCCTCCTGAATCGTGCCGATGTTTCGTTGATGGCGGGAGACGACAAGGCCGTTCGCCCGAGAGCCGACGAGGCCGTCGAGCTGCTCGATGCTGTCGTTCGCGAGGGGAAGGGCGGCGACCAGTCGGGACATGACCATTGGCTGCTCGCGATGGCGCTCATCACCCGGGCCGCGGCGGAGCGCCGGCTCGGCGACGATCCGGCCGCCACCCGCGACCTTGACGCCGCCGAGTCGGCCCTCAAAGCCATCCCTGCCGGCGATCCCTCCCGAAACGACGCCGAATTCCTGCTCGTCCAGGTCGACCGGCGACGGGGCGAGCCGATCCTCGGCCGCGCCCCGACCAGCGCTGGAAAGCTCCTCGACCGCGCCCGAGACCGGCTGGAAGCCCAGATCCGCCGCGACGGCCTCCGATCCCACCTCCTGGAAGAGCGCGTCGCCCTTCAGGCTGCCCGCGCCCGGGTCTACCTGATCGAGCACGATTTCGAAAAGGCCGGCGGCCAGGCCCGCCAGGCGATCACCTGGACCAAGGCCCTCGTCGGCAGTCGCGAGCCGAACAAGGGCCCCGAAAACCCCGAATACCTCAGCCTCCTCGGCCGCGCCGAAGCACTCTCGGCCCGAATCCAGGAGGCCCTCCATCATCCCGACGAC
>DAHZZC010000217.1 GCA_027435495.1 Planctomycetales bacterium | reverse complement strand
TGCAGGCCCACTGACTTCGGCTTCTCGCTGGAAACGGTCGAGCCCATGAAGCCGAAGGCTCCGACCTCCCGCGATCGCTCGATCGGCTGCACGCGGATTCCGGCGTGCCCGACCACGATCGGCATCCCGACCTCGACGTGGATCATCGGCAGACAGCGTGCCCGGCCGGCAGCCCGGTCCGCGACGATCCCGCATTCCATCTCCTGATCGACGACTTCGACCCATCGCCCGCCGAGTCGAACCTCGGTTGGCTGGTTGGTTGTGCTGTAGAATCCATCAGGAAAGGCACCCGCGACATCCGCCGCGACGACCGTGGCGTCCTCCGGATGCACCGGCGAGGCCCCATGCTCGACCAGGTCGCCGAGGATCGCCGCCAGCGCATCCGAGTCAGGGGCCCGAATCGCGATCCGGGCATAGCTGGGGTCCGATCGCCGGACCCCGATGATGCACTCGCGAATCTCGAAGGTCCCGCCCATCAGAAGGATGCGGTCGAGGATCTTCGGTAGGAGGAGCGAGTCCACAATATGACCGCGGACCTCAACCTCCTCGACCACACCCGACGCCGGCGTGGTTGTGGATGCGGGGCCAGGATCGTCTCGGTGATGGCTCATGGAGTGCCTCCCTCCTCGCCTGACCCCTATTCTAACCAGATTCGGCCCGAATTTCTCCTGTGCGGGCGCACCCTTCACGCCGACCGGATCAGGGATCGATGTGCAGTGTGGCCGTCAGGTCGACCGGCGGCTCGTTGGGCAGGTCCGTCTGCACGCGGAAGGTCCGTCGGAGGTCGCCGCGGGTGCTCCCCTGGTCGGGTCGATACATCACCGTGACCACATGCACCGTCTGCCGGGCGCCGGTCGGTGCCGTCGCGGTGAAACCGTCGCCGTTCCCCTCGATCCCGACGATCGCGAACGGGTGCGCTCCCCGGACCACGAACCGTCCCTGAACCCCACTGGCCGAATGCACCTGCCCCATCGAGAGGATCGACGGCGAGGCCGAGAGCTCGCCCCGGATCCAGGCCGTTACCATCACCGGGATGCTCGGCGTCTCGGGGTCGTTGCTCAGGATCCGGATCTCATCGCGGATCAGCCCGGCCGGGGCCTCGGGCTTGAGGCCGACCGAGAGCCGGTAGCTCACCGCCCCGCCCTGCCTCGACGTCTCGACAAGCTGCGCGTTCAGCACCCGCGACCCCGAGACCATCCGATGCACCCGCCAGCCCTCCAGGTTGATCCGGTCGATCGTCAGCGTCTGGGTCGGTGCCTCCCCTTTTCGGACGGCCCCAAAGTCGATCGCGCCGGGGTTCAGTACGATGTCGCTCAGGATCATCGAGCGTACTCCCAGCCCGGTCTCGGCCTCGCGCCCGCTCGCCGTCATGAGAGAGACGTAAAGAACCGTGGACTTCTCCCCGACGAAGTTCCGCGTGTCCATCTGCGCCTCGATCACGGCCGACTGACCTGGCCCAACCACCGAGACGCTCGCCCGACCGCTGGTACAGCCGCACGACGGCCGAAGGCCCAGGATCGTCACCGGCTCCGCCAGGTGGTTGACCATCAGGAAGTCATGCTTGACCTTCGCACCCCGCGGCACCGGCCCGAAATCATGCCGGTCCTCAGCGAACATCCGATCGGCCCACGACGCCGCATCGGCCACTCCCGCCGAGATCCCCAGCACCATCCAGACCCCGACCACGCCGCCCATCATCGCCCGTCTCATCGGTCGCCTCCTGCGATCTCTCGGCTGTGCTCGTGTCGACGCGATCCGCCATCGGTCGGCGGCCGTCGCCTTCTCTCTATCGGCCGGAGCCCCCGAAATTCTCAGATTTACCGGACGCCGCCAACGTGGCATACCGCGCCATCGGTACAGATTTCCCAGATTGTGGCCGCGCGACGCATCGGATCGATCGGAGAAGCCCTCTCCACGCTTGAGAGCAAAGCAGGAGCCGAATTACGATGAAGTTGGCGGGGGCCGCCCAATGACCGCCCACCGGAGATTTCCCGATGTCCGAGACGGCCTTGCTGGCGACCAGCCTTCCGGCGCGATACTACGTCGATCCTGCCTGTTTCCGAGAGGAGTGGGATTGGTTCTTCGGCTCAATGTGGTTCTACGCCGGTCGGGCCGAGGAGATCCCAGCGCGGGGGGATTACGTCCTCCGAGAAGTCGCTGGCGAGAGCCTGATCCTGGTCCGGGGCGACGGGGGCCTGATTCGGGCCTTTTCGAACGTCTGCCGGCACCGGGGTACGCGACTTTGCGAGGCACCCTCGGGTTCGACCGGCGCCACGATCCGATGTCCCTATCACGCCTGGACCTATGACCTCGACGGCCGGCTCGTCGGAGCGCCTCACATGGAACGCGTTGAGGGATTCCGGACCGAGGATTACCCGCTCGCCCAGCTCTCGTTGGATCTCTGGGATGGGCTCATCTTTCTCCACTTCCAGGAGCGTCCGACGGCTTCGCTCCGCGATCAACTCACCGGGATGGACGAGAAGTTCCGGGCCTGGCAAATGGGCGAACTCCGGGTCGGTCAGCGGATCACCTACGACGTCGCGGCCAACTGGAAGCTGCTGATCCACAATTATTCCGAATGCCTGCACTGTCCGGGAGTTCACCCCGCGCTCCAGAAGCTTTCGCATTATCTGAGCGGTGAGAACGAGCCAGCCGACGAAGGATACCTCGGCGGCCGGATGGCCCTGCGTGAGGGGGTCGCGACGCTGTCGACCGACGGCCGATCGCGACGGGCCTGCCTGCCGGGACTTGGTCCTTCGGAGTGCCGCCACGTCTACTATTACGCGGTCCTGCCGAACCTGCTGCTGAGCCTGCACCCGGATTACGTGATGATCCACTCGCTCTGGCCCCGAGGGACCGGCCGGACGGAAGTGGTCTGTGAGTGGCTCTTCCACCCCGACGCACTCGCCGCCCCCGAATTCGACCCCGCGGACGCCGTCGGCTTCTGGGACCTCACCAACCGGCAAGACTGGCACGTCTGCGAGCAGATGCAACTTGGACTCGGCTCGCGAGCCTATCGGCCGGGTCCGTACTCGCACCGAGAGGATCTGCTTTCCGCCTTCGACCGGCTGATCCTCGATCGCGAGCGAGCCGCGCGATCCTCGTGATCGGGCGGATCAGGGGGCGCTTGCGCCGTCGCGGCCGATCGCCTCGACCGGGC
>DAHZZC010000216.1 GCA_027435495.1 Planctomycetales bacterium | reverse complement strand
GGCCCGGCTGGTGTGGCTGGGCGCGAACCTGGCGTTTGGAATGATCCCGGCACTCCTGTTCTTCGCCTGGGTGGAGCAGGACGCCTCGCTTGACCCGGTGGCGCGGCGGCTCGGATGGCCGTGGGTCGACCTCGGGATTGGGTCGGCGATAGGGCGTTGTCTGTGGGACGTCGGGCTGTTTTTCCTGTTCGGGCTCATGCATTCGTCGCTGGCACAGGTGGGCGTTCAGGCGAAGATGCGAAGGGTCGTCCCGGCGGCGGCCATCCGGACGCTCTTCCTCATGGCGACCGGTACGGCTCTCTTCTTGATGATGGGTCTCTGGCAGTCGACGGGTCGGATGATCTGGAGACCGCCGGTTGAGTTACCCGAGTGGGCCGAGGCGGCGATCCGAGGGGCGATCTTCGCGGTGCCGGCGGCGGTGATCCTCGGGATGCTGGCGCGGCTGGGGTTCTTCGAGTTCCTCGGCTGGGCGCAGCTTGTCGGGGCGACTCCGGTCTCGGACCGCACGGCCGGCACGCCGAGATTGCGGACCGGTGGGATCTACGGATGCGTCCGCCACCCGATCTACACCGGGCTGCTGGCGATGTTCGTGCTGGGCCCGACGCTCTCGCTCGATCGATTGACGCTCTTCCTCGCGGCGACGGCGTACCTGTGGGTTGGCATCCCGGTCGAGGAGCGGAAACTGATCCGGCTTTTTGGCGAGCCGTACCTCGACTACCGACGCCGCGTCCCCGCGCTCCTGCCCGACGACGGCGCGGGGCTCGTCACCGCCCTGGGTCGGAGGGGTGCCTCGCCGCGGCCCGATCGCGGGGACAAGCGCGATCGTCTCTCGGAACGGTTGAGCATTGAGGAGTAGACAACCGGTGATGTGCTGCTCAATCAGAATGTCTTCGCCCGGGGTGGAAGTGATGAGGGAGGGAGACGGTTGGTATCTCGGATGATCACGGTGCGGTTCCGGCGGGACGCGATGCGAGACCGCCGGCGGGAGGACCGGCCCGTCGCCGGTTATCGGATGTTCTGGCCGGACGGGCGTGAGGTGGACATGGGTCTGGAGGCGTTCTGCCGGTATGGGGAGCGGCTGCTCGGGCTGGACTGGTACCTGACCGGTGCCTCGGACGGGTCGCGGAGTTGCGTCGACCTGGCCGCTCGTCTGGCCGCCGAGTCGCTTGCGGACAGGATTCGAACCGAGGAGGGCCTGCACTCGTGAGCGAGATGATCCTGCTGACCGGGGCGACGGGTCTGCTGGGCCGCTACCTGCTCCGCGACCTCTCCGCGCGGGGGGCCTCGATGGCTGTCCTCGTGCGCGGGGACCGTCGGCGATCGGCCGAGGCCCGCGTGGACGAAATCCTTTCCGACTGGGAGGCGATCACGGGCCGACCGATGCCGAGGCCGTATCTCCTCGACGGCGACCTGACGGCCCCCGGGCTCGGCCTCGACGGAGACGCGATCCGGTGGCTCGCCCGCCACTGCCGGGCGGTCCTCCACAACGGAGCCAGCCTGACCTTCCAGGGCGCCGACCGCGCCGGCGACCCCTGGCGCACAAACCTGGGCGGAACAGCGAACGTCCTGGAGATCGCCCGAGCCGCCGGAATCGCCGAGCTTCACCATGTCTCCACTGCCTATGTCTGCGGTCGGCGTGTCGATCTGGTCCACGAGGACGAGCCGCCGCGCCCGTCCGGGTTCCGCAACGACTACGAGGCTTCCAAGGCGGAGTCCGAGGGTCTGGTCCGCGCCGTCGCTGCCGACTTCCCCGGTGGGGTCACGATTTACCGTCCGGCAGTGATTGTCGGCGACTCAACCACCGGATACACCTCAACCTACCACGGCCTCTACCGCTACCTGCAATTCGTTGCCCTGATGAGCCGATATGCCCCCCGAGACTCCGAGGGCCGGATCCTCCTGCCGATCCGCCTCAACCTGACTGGCGACGAGCGACGTAACCTGGTCCCGGTCGACTGGGTTTCGGCGGCGATTGCCGCGATCGTCATGCGGCCCGAGCACCACGGGAAGACCTATCACCTGGCCCCGGAGCGGCCCGTCACGGCAGGCGAGCTGGAAGGGGCGATGGCCGCGCACTTCGGCTACAGCGGCGTGACCTTCGTCGGGCCCGGCGGCCTTGACGCGGCCGACCGCAACGAATTCGAGGCCCAGTTCTACGAGTTCGTGGCACAATATGAATTATACTGGGCCTCAGAGCCCCGGTTCGATGCCGCGAACACCCGCGCCGCCGTCCCCGAACTCCCCTGCCCTCGTGTCGACGCGGCGATGGTCGGCCGACTGATCGACTTCGCCGACCGCGACGCCTGGGGCCGAGGACGCCGAAGGCGCCCGGTCGCCGGCGCGGCCGCCTCGTGAAACCATCCCAATGGCCGACAGCCTGCGCGATCCCGGATTCCCGATTTCAGATTCCCGATTCCAAAGGTTCTGGAGTCCTTGATCCGGGACGCCGGTCGGGAAACCGGAATCCCTGGTTGGGATTCGGTCCCCCTGATCGGGAATCCGGGATCGGGAATCCCCGAGCCCGACGCCCGGCCGCGCTGCGGCCGACACGGAAAGGACCCGACTCGAGATGCCGACCCGCCTGCTCTCTCGGCCGATGCTGGCGATCGCCGCGTTCGTTCTCGGCTCGATTCTAACGATGGCACTGGCCGGCGGGGCGTACTACGCGTACCGGCACGCCACCCGCGGCGGACCGCCGCCGCCCAGACCCACCATTTTCACCCGCCCTGAGTTCTCGAAGCGGGTGATGGGTAAGTCCGAGGACGAGGTGATCCAGACCGTCGGCCGGCCCGACGAGACCACCGAGGACAGAGACACCCGCTTCTGGCACTTCAAGAACCGCACCCGAGACCCGCTCACCGGCGAGGAGGACACCGACGTTCAGGTCGTCCTCAAGGGCGGGAAGGTGGCCGAGATCAATTACTGAGCGA
>DAHZZC010000215.1 GCA_027435495.1 Planctomycetales bacterium | reverse complement strand
CAGCACGGAGGCCGGCAGCGTCGCCCGAAGCCGGATTCCTCCCGAGGGCGACGGCGACGAGTGCCAGGCCAACGGGTCCTCCTGACCCTGGATTCGGACCTGGTCCGGCGACCATCCCGGTGAGAGCTCGACGACCAGTTCGGAGACGGAGCCGCGCCGAAGGACCCAGTCGAGCCGGGCATCGAGCCGGGCCGGCGTCGCGCTCAGGTCGAGTTGGCCCCGGACGGTGCAGGCCAGACCGGGTCGGGGCCGGACCAGCACCAGATCAGCGACCGACCTCGGCGCGCCGGCCTCGAACACCAGCCGGTCGTCAGGCCCCTCGTCCCCCCGCGCTGAGGGGACCAGCCGGCCCGCCCGCTCGCGATACCCACGGACTGCATGCGACTCGTCGAGGAGGACGGCCGTTCGCCCTCCGGTCCAGATCGCGTCGAGCGGGTGAAACGCCGGAATTCGCCAGGTCCCGTCCGCCGGAACGGTCGCGTGCGCCATCAGACGGAGAGTCGTGGAACGGACGCCCTCGGCGATCGAGACGACCACCCGCGTGGCCTCGCCCGGTCGATCGATCTGGTAGCCGCGGACCGCTTCGCCCCGAACCTCGATCAGCTCCAGCCCGGGATCCAGCTCCGCCTCCAGACGGGCGGCGTGGCGGGGGTCCAGCTCCAGCCGGCATTCGGCGATCCAGTTCGCCATCGAGGCCGATCGGCCGGGACTCCGTCGGACGTCCACCTCGGTCGAGGCGCTCAGCCAGGCGCCCGAGCCGGCTCCCGACCGCCCGCGATCGCTCGCCTCGCTCAACTCGACGTCGAACCGCCCTTTCTCGCCCTCGACTTCCCAGAGGCTCCAGCCGGGATCGCCGGTCGCAATCGGTCCGCGACGGACCCCACGCTGGCTCGACGCCGACCAACCCCTGGGAAGCTCCAACTCCAGGACGGTCGTATCGACCGCCGGCAGGCCAAGCGCGAAGCCTCGACCCCGCGAGAGCGGCCTCGGTTGCTGCTCCCAATCCATCTGGATCGCCGGACCCCGCGGCAACCCGGCGATCCGAAGGACGGTCGTCCCGTTTTCGCTCGCTCCAACCGCCGGCGCCACCCCCGCTCCCGTCCCCACGCGTATCGCCGGTGTCCAGGGCTCCAGCGGAAAGTCGAACGGCCCCGACGGCCCGCCGCCGACGACCAGCTCCGACCGACCCCGCAGTAGACCACCCTCCAGACGGGCCCGGTGCCTCGCTCCGATCAGACGAGCCGGCTCAAAAGCCTGACGACCCGCCGAATCCCTCGCCGCCGCCGCAACCACCGCCTCGAATTCCTCCGGCGAAAGAACCCGAAGCTCGGTCCCAGGCGGGAAATACCGGGTGAGGTCCTTCGCCGGTACCCGGACACGGACGACCTCCGGACCCGCCGCACCGGCCGTCGACAGCCAGGTGAGCGACGCCAGAAGTGCCAGCGCGGAAACCATCCGCCCTCGCCCCGGCCGGTTGGGATTCCCGGAATGTTCCCGGCTTTCTCTCACGATCATCTCGCCACGATCCCGGCCCCGTCGCCGTGCGCTCGGCGACCACGGCCCTGGGCCTCGAGTCTTCACCAAGGATATCACGTCCGCTCGACTTTTTCCGAGATCGGGCCCACCACGGCCCTTTCCCTGGCAAATATCCTCCCATCCGGTCGAATGCCTCTTGAAACATTAATGAGAAATCCACTTACGCGGCTCGCATCGATACTCTACAATTCTAGAGGATCAGATTGGCCGATGATGGTCCGGCCGATCCGATGTCGGACTGCCGTGAAGACTCGGCCGTCGTCGTGGACCGCCGCGTCTCGAGGATTCCTGGTCGATCGCGAGGGAGGCTTCGGGTCCAATGACAACGCGACGCGATGGTTTCACATTGATCGAACTCCTGGTCGTGATCGCGATTATCGCGGTCCTGATCGCATTGCTCCTCCCCGCGGTCCAGGCGGCCCGCGAGGCGGCCCGGCGCATCCAGTGTACGAACAATCTCAAGCAGTTCGGCCTGGGCATCGCCAACTACGAGTCGTCCAATGGGTCGATCCCCATCGGGGTGGTCTATGGAATCGGTGTTCTCCCCTGTAAAAACCCAGGTTTCGGCCGCGGCTGCCAGAATACACCCTGGTTCGTCCTGATGCTCCCTTACATCGAGCAAGCCACCCTCTACAACGCCTTCAATGCCGCGATCGGTATCGAAGGTCCCCCCATCTTGCAGGGATTCCTGGTCAATAGCTCGGTCATCACGACGAAAATGGCCATTTATCAGTGCCCGAGCGACAACACCAACGCGCTCTCGCTCGCCGCGCTCTCCGCGGCGGCCGGAGGAGCCATTCCCGCCCTCCCCTGGTCACTGCCCAAGGGAAATTATGGCGCGAACTGGGGAAATACCGATTACGGGCAGATCCCCTTCGGTTCCTACGGCTCTCTTTATCGACAGTCTCCCTTCGGCGTGGCCTCGAGCGGCATGGGACCCCAACTCGTGAGATTCGCCTCCGTGACCGACGGCCTGAGTAACACCCACTTCGTCTCGGAAATGCTCCAGGGCGCAAGCGACGACATGAGGGGCACCATCTGGCTTCAGAACCCGGGTGCCGGCTCCTACATGACCCGCTTCACACCCAACGGTTTCCTCGACTACCTGCGAGGCCCTCTTGGGAATTATGACGTCCTGGCATCCTTTGGATCGACCGGCGCGGGGACCAGCCCACCAAGCCCCGGCTCGCTCTGCGATAGCCAGCCCGCCCAGATGCTCGGATGCAATCAAACTTCTAGCGAAGGATCCGAGTACGTCGCCTCCAGGAGTCGGCACCCAGGGGGTGTCAACACGCTCTTCGGTGACGGATCGGTCCACTTCATCAAGAACTCCATCAGTTCGCCGATCTGGATCGCGCTCGGTACGATTAACGTGGGTGAGGTGATCAGCTCCGATTCCTACTGACCTCGGCCGATCGCGATTCCGGCCCGCTCGATTCCTCGACTCCCAGATCGCCCAACCCCGCTCCTCCAGCTTCGGTTGGATCGGATGGTCCACGCGGAAACCCGACTCCCCCCGCAATCGCGGAGGAGTTCGGGGGTTCGCGTCTCCGATCATGGAAAATATAGCGTGCTCGAATTTATAGGGATCGGGCCCGTCTTGTGAATTCTCCCAGGTGCGGAGCGGTCCCCGTTCATGATCGATCGATGGTTCCCGATCATCCGGATTCCGATGACCTTGCGGCGGTTCCATCAGCTTCCGCGAAACCCGGCCTATCGCTACGACTACCTGAACGGAAAGGCCATCCTATCGGGAAGACCCAGGTGCTACGGTGCCCGGCTGAACTTGCGACGATCGGAAGGCGGGCCACCGCCCGAGGTCGAGGTCCAAGGCGAGCGGGCGGTCTTCCGTCGGCTGGAAGAGAACGACTGGTCGGGCCTCGCCCAGGTTTTCGCCTCGGGTTTTCGCCACGTTCAGCCGTTCGCCAGCCTGAGCGACCGGCGACGCCTCGAAGCAGCGCGCGACGGCCTTCGATCGGCTCGCGAGGGTGAGGACGGCCCAATAATCCACGCAGCCTGCCACGTCGCCCGGATCGAGGGGAAGGAGCGGCCGATCGGTGCCTGCCTTGTGACGCTCGTCCCGCCCGTTGACCTCGAAGACGCGTGGTCGTTGCGATGGAAAACGCCTCCGCCCGTCGACGCTGTCGAACGCCGTCTCGGCCACCCTCATCTGACCTGGATCTTCGTCTCCCACCCGCTCACCGGCTTCGGCATCGGCTCTGCCCTGCTGGCGCACGCCACCGAGGGGCTGCTGGATCTCGGCTACTCGCAACTTGCCAGTTCTTTTCTCGAAGGAAATGATTCCAGCACACTCTGGCACTGGCGGAACGGATTCGAGCTGCTCCCCTACATTGGCTCGAAGCGGCGATTTCGCGAGGTGCTCCAACGGCTCGAATCCCAGATGTTCGATCCCGACGAGCCTTGACCTCGACAGGCGGGCAGCCTATCCTTATCCAACGAGGACCCGCGATCGCGGGTTGCCTCACATCGCCCAGCGCCGCCTTGATGGGCACAAAAAGCGGCGCACCCCTCCTCATGGCTGACGAACGCCTCCGGCGGCAGATCGCCTTTCTCGCCGCCCAGATGATGTACCTCCGGGTCGAATCAGAGTATTTCACGGCCAAGCGCAAGGCGGCCCGCCAGCTTGGCCTGGAATACCGGCACCGTCCCGGCGATCTCCCCAGCAACCGAGAGATCCGCGACCAGATCCAGGCGATGGCCCGGATGCACGAGGGGCCGAAGCGGCTCGAGCACCTGCTCGACATGCGGGTCGACGCCCTTCGCTTCATGAAGCACCTGGCCCGGTTCCGCCCCCGGCTGATCGGAAGCGTGCTAACCGGCCACGTCCGCAAGGGCTCCGACATCGACATCCACGTTTTCTCCGACAGCCTGACGCTCGTCACCAACCTCCTCGACGAGCTCGAAATTCCGTATGACGTGGAGTGGAAACGGATCATCAAACATAGCGAAGAGCGGGTTTTCACACACGTCCACGTCTTCGACCGGAACAACTTCGAGCTGACACTCTATCCGGAGGACAAGGCGCATTACGTCTTCAAGAGCTCGATCACCGGCAAGGCGATCGAGCGGGCGTCGATCGCCGAGTTGGAGGCGATCCTCGGGAAGGAATATCCCGACCTCGACCTCGAGACCAAGCTCGACGCCCTGGAAGAGAGGATTGACCCGTACCTGCTCTATCGAATGCTGCTGGAGCCGCTCGAAGGGGTGAAGCAGAGCAAGAAGTATCATCCCGAGGGGGACGCGCTTTATCACAGCTTGCAGGTCTTCGAGCTGGCACGCGAGGAGCGGCCCTATGACGAGGAATTCCTGCTCGCGGCACTGCTGCACGACATCGGCAAAGCAATCGACCCAGACGATCACGTCTCGGCCGCGATGGAGGCGCTGGTGGGCTCGGTCACGGATCGGACAGGCTGGCTGATCGAGCACCACATGGAGGCGCAGGCGCTCCGAACCGGCGAGCTGGGCGGCCGGGCGCGGGCGCGGCTCCAGAAGTCCGAACTGTACGACGACCTGATGCTTCTCAACGAGCTCGACCGCCGCGGGCGCATCCCTGGCGCGGCCGTCTGTGAGGTGGACGAAGCGCTCGACTACATCCGCGGCCTGGCCGCGGGCGAGACATAGTTCCTTGCTCGCGGCGAATGGATGAAAGGCATGGCAAACGGCTCCGGATTGCGGGTATGCTGAATCCGTCTTTTCCTCCCCTCTTCGGGCTGGGACGGCTCGTTGGCTCGCATCCGGTGGTATGATGCCATGCAATCGCTCGGCGAGGGATCCGAGAAGGTGGTGACGACCATCGTCCTGGCCGAGGACGAGGCGGACCTGCGCTCGGTGCTGGCTGAGAGCCTTCGTCGCGAGGGGCATACGGTCTTCGAGGCGTGCGACGGGGGCGAGGCGGTGAGCCTGGTTCGGTCGCACGCGCCTGGGCTCTTGCTGCTGGATATCTGGATGCCTGTGATGGGGGGTCTGGAAGTCCTGGAGCACCTCGGGCGGTCGTCGGAGGCGGTGGGGATGAAGGTCGTCGTGCTCTCGCAGCTCGGCGACTCGGACACGCGTCTGGAGGGCTTCGCCCTCGGCGTCGATGATTACTGGACCAAGGATTTCTCGCTCGTCGAGTTCTGCGCGCGGATCCAACGCCTGTTGCGTCTCGCGCCAATCCCGCCGGTATCCCCCGGCTGAGCCGGACGGGCGCGGACGCGGGCCGTCGGTGCGGATGGGGGATCTCCCGGCCCCGCGCCATCGGACTGTCTACCGCCCGATTCCGGACCCGGGGCTGAGGGGAGCGCGATCGCCTCGCCATGCCGCCCGATTATCAGGATCGACTTGAATACCTCTACAACCGGCTCAATTACGAGTGGCTGGGGATGCCCCGCATCCCGGCCGAGCTGAAGCTCGGGAGGATGCGTCGTCTCCTCCGGGCGCTCGGCGATCCCCATCTCGGCCTGCCGATCGTCCACATCGCCGGGACCAAGGGGAAGGGTTCCACCGCCGTGATGATGGCCGCCGGGCTTTCCGCATCGGGCGTGTGGACCGGGCTGTACACCTCGCCGCATCTGCACCGGTTGGAGGAGCGGTTCGTCATCGACGGCCGACCGGCCGAACCGGCCGAGATCGTCGCGCTGGTGGACGACGTCCGAGAGGCGGTCGACCGGGTTGAGGCCGAGGATATTCGCTGCCAGGAGTGCCGCCTGACGTTCTTCGAGATCACCACGGCGATGGGCCTGCTCCACTTCGCCCGCCGGAATGTCGGCGCCGTCGTGCTGGAGGTCGGCATGGGCGGCCGGCTCGACTCGACGAACGTCGTTCATCCGCGGGTCTCGATCATCACGAGCATTTCGTTCGACCACACCCGGCAGCTTGGCAACACGCTCGGAGCGATCGCATATGAGAAGGCGGGAATCCTCAAGCGAGGGCGGCCGGCGGTCAGCGGTGAACGCGCCGGCGAGGCCCGCGAGGCCATCCGCCGGGTCGCGGACCAGCGGCATTGCCGGCTCCTTGAACTGGGCGAAAACTTCGAGTTCGAGGCGATCCCGCCCAGTCGGCCGATCACCCGGCCCTCGCCGTTCCAGGTCGCCGTGAAGACCTGGCGGAGGGACTGGGGCACGCTCGTTCTCCCGATGCTCGGGCCTCACCAGGCGCACAACGCGGCGGTCGCGCTGGCCGGGTTCGACGCGCTCGCCGAGGTCGAGCCGCGGCTCTCCGTCGACCCGGCCGACGTCGCCCGAGGCTTCGCGGCGCTGGAGTGGCCGGCACGGGTCGAGATCCTGGGTGACCGGCCGCTGCTCGTCATCGACGGCGCTCACAACGGCGCCTCGGCCGAGGCCCTGGCCGCAACCCTCCGCGAGTGCTTCCCCAACGTCCGGCGCACCCTGGTCTTCGGCACGACCCGCGACAAGGACCTGCGCGGCCAGCTCCAGGCGCTCCTCCCCCTCTTTGACGAGGTGATCGCGACGCAATACGTCGAGAACCCGCGCGCCCTCTCGCCCGAGACCGTGGTCTCCGCTGTCCTGATGCTCGCCGGACGGACGGCCCACCTCACCAACGACCCCGCCGAGGCACTCGACCTCGCCCGCGGACTCACCGGGCCGGAGGGCCTGATCTGCGTGACCGGCTCGCTCTTCCTCGCCGCCGAGTCTCGCGCGGCCATCCGCAAACATCCGACCACCCCCCTGCTCGGCGGGGTTGTCCGCTGAACCCATCCATCGACCGACCTTTTTTCACCGGAGGACCCACGAACCATGGGCGCAACGTTCTGGCTGAGGATCGGGGCGATCTGGGGTTTTCTTTCGGTCGCAATGGGAGCGTTCGGCGCCCATGGCCTGCGATCGCGGTTCGAGTCGATGGGAAGCGTCCCCGGCGGAATCTCGACGGCCCGACTCAACGAGACCTTCCATACAGGCTCGCAGTACCAGATGTATTGCGCCCTGGCGATCGTCGCGGTCGGACTGATGGCGCAGGGGGGCCGGACGGGGATGGCTATCGAGGCAGCCGGCTGGCTGTTCCTGGCCGGCTCGATCCTGTTCTCGGGGAGTCTTTACGTTCTCTGTCTTACCGGCCAGGGGTGGTACGGCGCCATCACGCCGATCGGCGGCCTTCTGATGATGGCTGGCTGGATCGCGATCGCGGCCGGGGCTTCGGGGAAGGCCCCAGGTGGGGAGTTGCTTCCGTGATCACGCAGATTGAAGCCCTGAATTATCGGTGTCTCCGATACATCCGCCAGGACCTGGGGCCGTTTCACATCCTTGTCGGACCGAATGCCAGCGGCAAGACGACCTTCCTCGACGTCGTTGCCTTTCTGGGAAGGTTGGTGAGTGACGGCCCTCGGGCCGCGATTGGGGAACGCACCCAGAATCTGGAAGACCTGATCTGGGGACGTCGCGGTGATCGGTTCGAACTGGCGATTGAAGCGAGGATTCCGGATCATCTCCGTCAGGAACTCGAGGACGATCATTACGGGACCGTTCGATATGAAGTGGCGGTCGGTCGCTCTACTGAGGATGGGAGGATCGGCCTCTCCGAGGAAAGATTACTCCTGAAGGCCGCCGCCGAGTCACCGTCCTACTCACCCCGGGCTTTTCCGGCCTCACTCTCGCCCCCGAATACGATTCTGACCGGGACGTTCGAGCGGGATACGGCGAGGTACATCATCAAGAAGCATCCGACATCGAGCGACCTGTTCACCAGGGAAGGCCGGAAAGGTTGGTTTCCTTCCCTCAAACTGGGGACAGGCAAATCCGCGCTGGCCAATGTCCCTGATGATGAAAGTATGTTTCCGGTCGCGACATGGCTGAAGAGTCTGTTGACCGGAGGAGTTCGCGAAGTTTCTCTGAGTAGCCGTGAACTACGGCTGGCCAGCCCACCCCTGAAGGCGGCCAGCTACGAGTCCGATGGGTCGAATTTACCCTGGCTTGTCGAGTCGCTTCGTCGACATTCCGAAAGTCGTTTCGGAGGCTGGAAGGAACACCTCCGACCCGCGCTCCCTGATCTCGATGAGATAAAGTCCGTCGAACGTCCCGACGACAGGCACCGTTATCTGATGATCGGCTATGGAGGTGGCCTGGAGGTCCCTTCCTGGATGGCCTCGGACGGGACCCTTCGCTTGCTCGCCCTGACGCTTCCGGCTTATCTCGGTGATTTCTCCGGGATCTATCTCATCGAGGAGCCGGAAAATGGAATCCATCCCCGTGCCGTCGAGACCATGTTCCAGTCGCTTTCTTCCGTCTACGACGCCCAGATCCTGGTGGCGACGCATTCCCCAGTGATACTCAGCATCGCTGACCCGTCCACGGTCCTCTGCTTTGCCAAGACCGAAGACGAGGCGACAGACATCGTCCGGGGCAGCGAGCATCCGGCCCTCCGCGATTGGCAGGGCGAGACGAACCTCGGAGTCCTCTTCGCCGCGGGCGTCCTCGGCTGATCCGGAGCGTCGATGAGCGACCTCATTATCCTGGTTCCCGACAAGAACATGGAAGCCGCGGTCGCGGGGATTCTCGATCGATCCAAATCCCTGGGCCTTCCGCAGATCCGTCATCGCATTCTCGTCCATCCGGCCAGAGATCCGGGCTGTCTTGGCCAGGGACATGAATTGCTTCGGTCGTTCGCTCGAGGCCATCGCCACGGCCTGATCCTTTTCGATCGGGATGGATGCGGGCGGGAGCAGGAATCCCGCGAAGTCCTGGAGAGCGATGTCGAGGCTCGCCTCCAGGATTCGGGCTGGAACGACCGTGCCCGAGCCATCGTCATCGATCCTGAGTTGGAAGTCTGGGTCTGGAGCGATTCCCCACACATCACGGCCGCTCTGGGATGCAAGAGCGACCTGGCCGAATTGCGACGATGGTTGATCGAGCATCAGCATTGGACCGAAGGGAGGCTCAAACCGGATGATCCCAAGGCGGCGATGGAAAGGATCCTCCGGCTGAACCACCGCCCCCGCTCCTCGTCGATTTACCGAGAACTCGCCCGAAAAGTCAGCC
>DAHZZC010000214.1 GCA_027435495.1 Planctomycetales bacterium | reverse complement strand
TCCGGAGACGGTCGAGCGGCTCCGTGCTGATCCGAAGTTCATCCGGATGTTTGGCGAGGCGGACAAGGCCTCCGGCGAGCCCGGATATGCGTCAGAGACGCTGGATTTTGTGGGGGTTCGCGACCCGCTCGCCTGGAGCCTGCCGATGGTCTGGCAGGTTCCCTCGGTCTGGGGGAACACCCCGATGCACTCGCGCCGGCTCGAACGGTTTGGCGACCCACTCGGCGTCCAGCAATCGTTTCCCTGGCGGTTCGACATCGAAGGGCGCTCGCACCACCTCCTCGGCAAGAACATCACCGGTTCCCAGGGACTTCGGATCGGGACGGCCCGGCTTCAGTTCAACCCGGGCGCGCTGCCAAGGGCCCGGATCGTCGGCCGTCCCGCCTACGCCGCAAACGAGGGACAGGCGATCGGCCTGCTGGTGGACCTCGGCCGTCGGAACGATCTCCGCGATCGCGTCGTCGTCGAGGACCCGACGCGACCGATCTCCTCGTCGGCCCCGGCGTCGGGACGGGCGAAGATCGTGGAAGATCTACCCGAGCACGTTGCGATCGAGGCCGACCTCAATGCGCCCGGATACCTCGTCCTCTCCGATACTTTTGACCCCGGATGGTCGGCCACCGACAACGGCCGACCCGTTGCCATCCTTCCGGCATACGTCGCCTTTCGCGCCATTTACCTTGACCGGGGACATCACACGGTCGTCTTCACCTATCGACCGGCCGGGTTCCTGCTCGGTTTGATCGTCTCGGTCGCCGGGATCGCGATCGGGCTGGTGCTCTGGTTGCTACCGAGACACCCGGTCGCCCTCGTTCCGGAGCACGCCACGATCGAGCGTGCCGGACTCTGGCGGGCGCTCTGGTTCGCGGCGCTCGGATTGATCGTTGTGGGCTCGATCGTCTCGGTCCGGACCGGGCCAATGCGGTTTGGCGTCCAGGATCGATGGATTCACACCTTCCACCCGTTCACCTGGGGCTCGGGTGAGGAGGCGATGCGGCAGAATCGGCGTTAGCGGCGGAGGATCGCCTCCGATGTCTACAGCAATCGAACGCTTCCTCTACGGCGACCTCGGTATCCACGGTATCATTGGGTTCACCGCTGAGCCCGGCCTGGTCCGCATCAACCTCACGCCCTGGGAAGGCCCGAAGGTCCACACCGTAGCCGTCTTCCGCGAGGCCCAGATCTCCTCGGTGGAGGCATATCCCGACGTATCCGGAGACCTGGAATGGCCGTGGGATGTCATCGGCTTCGACTGTTACGGACTGGGTGACGGCCGCTGGCGGTTCGTGCTCCATTGTGATGCAATCGAATGGTGCTTCGAATTGGCATGGCCCACGATCGAGCGGTCCGGAGCCTCACGAAGCATCGCAGCGGGCCCGCTGCACGGGCCGCTGATTTTGGGCGCTAGCCGTCGGAGGTGTCCTCGGGCGTATGATCTCGACGCGTAACCTGTCCCTGCTGCCCGATGTGAATGGCCTCCGTCGCACCCTGCAGTCGATGGCGATGCTGGATGCCATCCTCTGCCCCGAGTGGCCATTCCGCAACTACTCCTTCAACGCGGCCTGGAACGTGGGCGAGAAGATGGGGTCGATGCGGAATGGGAGCGGAGACGACTTCTTCGCCCACTTCAGCGCTGCGGGGTGCTGGCTCAAGGGGTTCGCGAACGAATATCCGATGACCCCATACCGCGAGGCTCCCCCGCGTGTATGGCCTGGCATCCTCGATTCCGTCCCCGAGGTGTTCAACGCGTGCCTGCGGGAGCCGGCTTTCAGCCCCGAGGTCGTGACTTTCTGTATCTGGCGGCGGTATGGCGAACCAACCTGGCAGGTAGGCCCCATCGCGTTCCCGGCCGATCATCCCGACCCGGATGGATCAGGGGTCCTGCTGTCCCCCCTGGATGGTCGGCCCCGGACTTATCAGGAGTGGGCGGCCGACTACTACGAGCAGGAGGTGAGCCTATCTGCCGTCGAGCATGTCTATCAGCACAGGGCGCTCACGGCGGAGGTGGCCGCTCTGCTCAACCCCGAGGTGAGTCTGAGGGAGTTGGCAGCGGACGTGAGCGAGATCGGGTATCCTGAGCCGTCGAGACTGGGCTAACATTGCGATCCAGTGGACTCGCTGGCGCGGGGCGCTGATCCTTGGCGATGACGGGCGCCCCCGGCTTCTCGATCTCGAAGGCGTCGATCGTCTTCCCGCTCGCGTCGCGGGCCCGGTAGCAGAGCTGGTTTGTGGCCGGGTCGATCTCGATAACCTGGTAGGTCGATGTTCGTCCAAGTTCGACCTCGGCCATCTCTCGATGCGCAGGATCGACGTACTTGTCGCCCGAGACCGCGATCAGGTAGATCGTTCCGCGATCGGGTCCGCTCGCCGTCCGATGGTTCCGCATCGGGTACGTTCGCTGATACGAGTGGTCGTGACCTTGCAACACAAGGTCGACGTGGTGACGGTCGAAGACCGGGACCCAGTAGTCCCGGAGCGCCGGCATGTCGCGCCAGGGGTGCGAGGGATACACCGGATGGTGGAAGATCGCGATCTTCCAGCGGGCCGTCGAGCGTGCGAGGGTCTCGTCGAGCCAGCGTGCCTGGAGCTTCGCGGCGTTGGCGTCCCAGACGGCGAGGTTGCTGTCCATCACGGTGAAGATCGCGTCGCCCGCCTCGAACGCATAGCAGAGCTCGGGATCGATCCCGGGCGGGCCGTTCCTCGGCAGCTCGAACGAGGCCCGGTACAGCCGCGGGCCGATGTCGAGATATTCGTGATTCCCGACGCACGGCATCACCGCGAGGCGGTCGAGCAGTCCGGCGGCGCGGAGGAAGAAGTGATCCCAGTTTGTCCGCTCGTTCCCCCGGTCGACGATGTCGCCGGCCAGCACGACGAAGTCAAGATTGGGCTCCTGTTTCCTGGCCGAGTCGAGCAGCTTGCCCCACCGCTCGAAGCCGGTCTGGGCATCGCCAAGGTAGAGGAATCGCAGCGGCTGATTGCGGTCGGGCGCGGTCCGAATCGTTTGCCAGCGGCCCCATCCGCTCGCCGAGCCGTCGCCGAGGGCATATCGGTAGGCTTGCCCCGGCCGAAGTCCACCTACCGCGACCCGATGCCGACGGATCAGGGGATCGTTCAGGACGCTCGCGGTCTCGACGACAACCGAATCCCCCGCGACCTCTCGGATACCACTTTCCTCGTCGATCGACCCGATCCGGACCACCGACCGCACGACCGAGGCCGATGTCCGCCAGGTGAAGACCAGCTCCTTACCCGGCCGGTCCCCGAAGCTGATCGCGACCTGGTCGGGCTTGTGGGTCGAGATGTCGTGCGTCTTCCAGGCTCGGCCGGTGACGAGCGTGGTCGAGTGCCGGGCATCGTGCCGGGGTTGGAGCATCCACGCCCCAACCAGATCGTCTGGAATCGCCTCGAACGGTCGAACCAGATCCCGGGCTGCACTGACGGAACCCTCCGCCACGATCATCCGCCAGGTTTCCGCTCCCTCATCGAGCGAGACGACCGGTTGACCGGCCCCAGCCGACCGGACGAAGACGACGTAATGCGCCGGCCGGGTCCGGTCGAGGCCGTTGACGCCCAGGCCGATCGGCCCTGGGTCGAAGGATCGGCGGAAGACCTTCCACCGGCCGTCGCGATTGGTGAGGCTCCGCTCGGTCTCGCGGAATCCCCGATCGGCGAGCCAGAACGGGGCCGATCCCTCGGGCGCAGCGACGTCCACGATCGCCGGGCGGTCGACCCGGAACCGCAGGTATCCCGATCCCAACGCCGAACGCTCGTCGGGATCCAGACGTGCCAGCAGGTCGGCCTCTCGGGTCGCCATCGCGGTCAGGTGCCGCTCCGACTCGAAGCCGCCAAGGCGAATGCCGGCGCGTCGGATGGCCTCGCGCGCCGAGAGGTGATCGTCGGTCGTCGTCCGTCCGAGGACGGCGGTCGTCGCCGCAATGATCGCCACCGCCAGAATCCGACCGGCCCCGTCCCTGAGCATTGGAGAAACGCCCTCCTGGCGACTCGGATCGATCGGCCAGCTTTCGAAAGCGATCATGGCCTCCGCTCGCATCCTGCGGGAGGCCATGACCGTGTATCCAACATCGGAGGGCCCGAATGAGCCCATGTTCCGATTAATTCGACTCGACCGGACCCTGGGAGACCGCAAGCCGATTGACCAGGTTCACGGCGTCCATCGCCCGGCGAAGGTCCGAGTATTTCGCGACCGGCGCCGACGTCGACTCGTCCGCGTAAATCCCGACGACCGTGAACAGACCGTTCAGTTCGCCGGTTGTCGCCCTGGTAAAAAGACCCGACCGGATCAGCGAAGCCAGGTTCTGCTGCCACAGTTGGGTTTCCGCGACCTTGGTGGTCATGATGGGCCCCTTCCGGAAAGAAAAAAAAGAGGCGGACGCTCTCTCAATCTCAAGCCAGCTCATCCATGTTGGTTTCGTCCGATCGACCCACAAGCTTCACGATCCGATGACCCCTGTCGGGCTATCAACCAGCATCCTGCATCCTCAGACTTGACCAGGGCCTCGGAATTATGATCGATCGTCTCCTGTCCGTATAGACGAACCATTCGGTCGATTGGTTCATCGGAAACGCATGTCGACCCTCTGCCTACGAACTGGACGTCTCACGGGGTGCCATGCTCAGAACTTGTGCCGAAATCCCGTCTCTCGACCGTCTCTCCATCGGAGATGGCAAACCGAGCGCCGATTGGATCGAGCCTCGCGATTTTTTTCGCCCGCACCGCTTGCCAGACACACTCGACCGTTCCGACCATCCCGCCCGATCTCCTTAACCTCAATGTAGTTCGCGACGCGCATCTCGGTCCAATCTTACCCTCGGGATTCCATCAATGCCGGCTCGTCGAGAGTATTGTACAACCTTTCCCAGGATCGGTAAGATTCGCCATCAATCTTCCGCAAGCCTCACTCCATCTTATTATGCTTGATCGCGCCCAAGTCAAGCCTCGTCGTTCTGCGGCATGGCCAGGACGATGGAAGAGGATTCATGGCAACGCGGCATCGCGGGCGAGGGCCAGTGCTCCCTGGACAACGACCTCCTCGCCGAGCGCGGCCGGGACGATCTCGAATGAGCCGAGGAACGGCGGGAAGGCGAGTCGGTCGACGGCCTCGCGGACGCCGCGGAACCAGGCCGCGCCGATCATGGAGACGCCGCCGCCGATGACGATCCGGCGAGGGGCGACCAGCGCCACAGCCTGGGCGATCGCGAAACCGAGGGCCTCCTGAGCCCTGGCGAGAATGGCCAACGCCTCAGGAACCCCATTCCGCGATGCCTCGGCGACATCGAATCCGCTGATAGGCCGCGAACCGTCGTGCCCTTCGGGGACGAACCGTCCGGCGTCGAACAGGGCCTGACCGGCGCGAGCGATTCCCCAGCCCGAAGCAATCCTTTCCAGTTCGTCCCACTGGCCGGAATCTCCGACCGGCACCAGCAGGTGGCCGATCTCGGCAGCACCTCGGCCAGCGCCTCGATAGATCCGGTCGTTGAGGATCAGGGCTCCGCCGATCCCACTGCCAACGGTAATGTAGAGCAGGGGATCAAGCCCCCGACCGGCGCCGAATCGCGACTCGGCCAGGCCGGCGGCATCCGCATCGTTGTGGACGGAGACCGCCCGAATCCCCAGCTCACCTCGAATCCAGTCCGCAAGTGGGAATCTCTCCCAGCCCTCGATCTGGAACGACCGTTCGATCCGTCCTTCGTTCGCGTCGACAGGTCCACCGAAGCCGACTCCGGCGGCGGCAATCGCTGATCGGTGGATCCCAGCGTCTGCGAGGAGAGCCGGGAGCGCCCGGGCGATTTGTTCGCGGATGCCGACAGCGCCGAGGACGGGTTCGACGGTCAGCCGACGAAGGGCGACCATCCGCCCGTCGCCTGGTCCGAGGCCAAGCTGGAGCTTCGTCCCGCCAATTTCGATCCCAAGGAACCCGGGTTTTTCGCCTTCCATCCGGTCAGCTCGATGCGAGGGCGACCTCGGCGGCCTGCCCCCGCGCCTTGGCGGTGAACCGTCGATAGAGGTCGTCGATGATCCAGTGGAAGACCACCTGGTGCAGCGACTCAGCGATCCCCATGTCGTCCACCGGCGCGTGCAGGTTGTGGTGCGCCAGCGAGCGGAGCTTTCCGCCCGAGAAGCCGGTAATCCCGACAGTCGTCAGGCCGTTCTGGTTGGCCCAATCGACGGCCTTGAGGATGTTCGGGCTGTTCCCTGAGCCTGAGATCGCCAGGAGCAGGTCGCCGGGCGAGGCCAGATTCTTCAACTGTTCGAGGAAGATCCGGTCGTAGCCCTCGTCGTTGCCCCATGCCATGATGGCGGAGGCGTTATCGGTCAGGCTGAGGACCTTCAGCCTCTTCTGCGATTCGAAGTCGCAGAGGGTACACTTGGAAAGATCCTCGCTGAGGTGCGAGGCATTGGCTCCGGAGCCACCGTTGCCGATGATGAAAACGAACCGTCCGGCATCATACGCTTGTTCGATCAGGTCGGTGACCGCGACAATCTGACCCGGATCCATGTTCCGGATATCCTGGCAGACGCGGTCGAGATAGTCCGAGATCCCCAGCTTCGCGCCAAGCATGAAGTTCGCCCCTGGTCCTCGTGTTCCCGGTCAATCGGATCGCCGGACGGTCCGCCCGCCGCTCGCATCGGCGCGGGGACGGCCGACCCGTACGATTTTAGAATCATAATCGACGCAGGACTTCTCCGTAAAGCGACGTCGCCTGGCCGCAACGTACCCACGCCCCTGGACCCGATGTGTTTCCCGAAATCGGCATGCACCCTTCCCTGATCGGCTTGATCGCCCTCGCGACGCTCGGGGCTGGCTCGGACCTTGTTGCTGGCTCGCTCCTGCGGCAGCCGAGGGGCCTGGCGCGATTGTTGGCGTCGGCAGTCGTCTTCGGGTCGGCCGAGACGATCGGCATGGAGGTCCTCGGAACGCTCGGCTGGATCGGGGTATGGCCGATCCTGGCGTGGTCGATGGCGATCCTCAGCGCGGGGCTCGCTGGGCGGGTACTATTCGGCGATGGCCCCGACGCGCCGAAGGACCCGGCCGCCGAAGCGCCGGTTGGATGGTCCGCGACGATCGCGCCTGGCATGATCCTCTCGGTCGCATTTTTGTTCGGGGTTCCGTCGATCTTCTCGGCAGTGAAGGTGGTCAGCGACGGACCGATCTATCACCTGTATTTCGCGGCCCGATGGTGGAAGGCCGGGGGGCTGATTCTGGTCGCAGCGCCGTTTGGTGAGAACGCGGCGACCTACTTCCCGGCCAACGGCGACCTCTGGTTCACCTGGCTGATGACGATCTGGGGCGGCGATACCCTCGCCAAGATCGGCCAGGCGCCGTTCCTGGTTGTCGCGGGTGCTGCCGCATATGCGACCGCCCGACTCCTGGGCGGCGGGCGTACGTCGTCGATCGTCGCGACCTGCTGGTTCCTCTCGTCAACGCCCTTGCTCCTGTTCTCGTTCGAGCCGAACGTCGACACGATTTTCATCGCCGGCTATCTGCTGGCCGTTTACTTCTTCCTCCGGTACGCGATCGCGGACGGTGGGCCCAACGCCCTCGCTATTGGCTCCCTGGCTGCGGGAATCGCGATCGGGACAAAGCCCACAGCGATCGTCTTTGTCCCGCCCTTGCTACTGCTGGTGATCGCGGGTCTGCTCGCGAGCAAGGGGAACCGTCGCGACCGGATCGTGAGCGCGGCGACGGTCGCGATCCTGCCGATGGCGACTGGTGGGTTCTGGTTTCTCCGCGACTACTGGCTGACGGGCAACCCGCTCTATCCGCTCGATCTCCGTGTCATGGGCCAGACGATTCTCTCGGGCTGGTACGGACCCGAGGCCATGCGATGGAGTTCCTACTATCTGCCGGTCAGCCGGCTCTCTGCGCTGGCAGACACGATGCTGGCGATCCTCGATCCGAGGATGGCCCCGCTCTGGCTGGTGGCGGTCGCCGGCGTCTGGACGGTCAGGAATCCCCGGACGAGGCCGGTCCGCGGCTGGATTGCGTTGTTCGCGATTGGGGCAGTTGCCAACATCCTGCTCTACTGGCTCGCGATCCCGTACCGAACACAGCAGCGGTTCATGCTGCACGGAATCGGGCTGGCTGTGGTTCCGCTGGCGGCGACGTTCGACCGGGGCCGATGGCTTCAACTGCTGGCGACAATCCTCCTGGCGGTCCACCTGACGACTCCTCAGGGCTGGCCGATCGGCGATCGCGACCCCGAGATCCCCTGGGACCTCGATCCGATGATCCCCAACGCCGTCAGTTCGCTCCTGGTCCCTTTTCCGAGGATCGAGTCAACGGGAGTCGCTGGAAATCCGGCCCAAGTTTCGATGGTTCGCCCGCTGATCCTCTCACTGATCGCGACCATGATTTTGGCGGTTCGAGCCTGGCAAGGATTTTGGTTTGGCCGGACCATCGGAAAACGATCGAGGGGCGGTCGGCTGGCGACGGCCTTCGTCATCACGGCTCTGGCGATAGGGATCGGTTGGGCAGAGGTCGGTGGCCGGGCGCTCGACCCGCCTTTCCGCTTCTATCCACCGTTCCGGGACTTTTACGCCGGCTGGCGAGCCCTCGAACACGCCAGCGGCACCCGGGGCGCGCGGGTGGCGTACGCCGGGACGAACATCCCCTATTATCTGCTGGGCCAGGGTTTGCGTAATGAAGTTCGGTACGTGAACGTCGACGCCCACCGCGACTGGCTCCTGCACGACTATCACCGAGAAGCCCGCGCCCGGGGCGCCGGGCTTTGGCCCAATTCCCGCCCCGGCTGGGACCGCATCCATCCCGACTACAACGCCTGGCTCGCGAACCTCAACGCCGAGAGGATTCAGCTTCTGGTCGTGACCCGTGTCAATCCGAGCGAGGGTCCGCACAACGTCGCCGATGCCGAGGGATTTCCGATCGAGCGTCGATGGGCCGACGAGCATCCCGACCGCTTTCATCCGCTCTACGGCCAGGCCGAGGGCGACCCCTGGTTTCGGTTGTACCGGGTCGTTTCTCGGTTTCCGTCGTGAGATTCCTGGGTCACGGGCAGAAACGTGAACGAGTCGAGGTCAATCCCCAGGCTCACCCATCCCTGGGTTCCTGTTCCTGTCGTACCCGCGGTATCAGCCGGCGGTCGGTGCTTTGGGAACCGCCTCGCCTTCGGCTCGATGAACGCGAGCGGGACGAAAATGCGGACCGAACGATCCCGAAACCTGGACTCGGAGGCGGACCCGGCGCTCGCCCCCCTTGGCGCCGAATCCAGGAAACACCAGAATCGGACGGCTGGCCCGGGGTGACTGGAGTCTCCGGGGCGATTGGGCGGGGTGTCGGTCGCGTCTCGGCGCGACCCCCCCGAAATCGAGCGGGACCGTCGTGTGATGCTGGCAGCCTGGATCGAGACGCCCGCCAAGGGCCGCAACGGCGGCCCGGTCCGCGCGGGCATGTGGTCGGCGGTCGTCATCGGGTCGCACCCGGTCCAGGACGGGCAGCGCGCCTGGCTGGAAGTGACGGCCGACGACTTGAGGCTCGGCATCTTGCCGGCGTACTGGATCGAGAACAAGGCCGGCAACAGCTTCTGGCATGCCGCCATTCCGCCGCAGGGGGTCGGGACGCGGCTGCATTACCGGGCGGTCGTCGAGCGCGAGCCCGACGAGCGGGCGGTCAGTACCTTTCAGGATACGATCGTCCGCTCCAACTTGCCGGAGCGGGTCGAGGCGATGGGCTCGCCTCTGCTGGAGGCCGAGGGACTCGTTGGCAACCGTCACATGACGGTCCGCGTCGACGCACGCGGCTCAACTTACGATGTCTATTTCCCCACGGTCGGGCTCCATTCTTACGTGCGCCCGCGGGAGGGGGACAACCCGCAGAGCCGGTCTCATTTCCGCGCGATCATCGGCGGCCTGGCGGTCGGGTCGAGACTCGACTGGTTCAGCGAGCGCACGGCCTGGGACAGCTTCCAGCAGTACCAGGGTGCGACCAACCTCC
>DAHZZC010000213.1 GCA_027435495.1 Planctomycetales bacterium | reverse complement strand
TGGAGCTCGACACGCTCGGCATCGAGCGGCGACGACATGGAATGTCAACACGCAGAGTGGCGTGCGTGCGTTAGCTCAGCCTCGATCGCTTCGGTGACAGCAGGTGCAAGATCATGTCATGCTGATCCTGTATAAATCGGGCCCTGGCTCGCGCCGGCTTCCTTGAGATTTCTTGATTTTTTATAGAAATTTCTTGCCCCTCGGTCGGATCGCCAATACCTTCAGAAGTAGTGATTCGGAGTGCGAGGGCGTCCCTGGCGAGATGGACGCCGAGACGGTGTATCATTCGATTCGCGAACGCTGGTTCGATCCGCGGAAATGGTCGATTGTATCGAGGTTGCCGGAGACCGCGGCGGCCGGCAATGTGTCCACGGATCGCGGGTTGTGAACTTCGGATTCCGCGCGGGGCCCTGATCCACCGTGGCACCGAGGCGGGGTCGGCCGGCATCCACCGGCGCGGCCGAGTTGGGGTGTCATGAACGGAGCTGGCATGCTGCTTGCCGGATCTGGATGAAGGGTTTGTCCCTCGGTCACTTGCTCTTTTTCGACTCTCCTGGTTCTTTATCCATTTCGAAGGGGATGCTCATGAAAGGTCGTCGTGCGTTTACACTGATTGAACTGCTGGTCGTCATCGCGATCATCGCGGTGTTGATCGCGCTATTGCTCCCCGCGGTGCAGGCCGCGCGCGAGGCCGCCCGCCGGGCCCAGTGCATCAACAACCTGAAGCAACTGGGGCTGGCGATGCAAAACTATGTGTCGCAGCTCGGTTCGTTCCCGCCCCAGGTCCAGAACGGCGCGCCTCATTCGGTCTGGAGCAACATCACCTCGGCGCCGTACTTCGACCCCTGGCCGCTCGACTGGTCGGCCTCGATCCTCGGGCAGATGGAGCAGCAGCCGCTGTACAATGCCCTGAACTTCTCCCTCTCCTCGGGCTACGGCAACGACGTCCAGAACCGGACCGTGATGGCGGCGCAGGTGGCCACCCTGCTCTGCCCGTCGGAGGACAAGCGGATCGGCAACCAGCTCGTCGGCGGGATCCAGTCGACGAAGAACTACCACGTCAACGTGGGGGGGCCGTCGTGCATCTCGGCGTACAGCGGGATCGTTGTCCCGATGATCCAGGATGGAAACGGCTACAACGGCCTTGGCTATACCAACAGCAATCTGGGGTCGGTCGGGTTCCAGTCGATCACCGACGGGACCTCGAACACAGCGCTCCTGAGCGAGACCCACACAGGGAGCGGTCCAGGTGCCAATCAGGTCACGCTCACCACGGTCGGTCGGCGGGGCGATACGTACCTCTGGCGCCCGAACGGACAGTCGACGACCGGCTATGATGTCGGCATCAATGGCATGTCGATCGCGATGTCGTTCGTCCAGGCCTGCAAGGCGGTTCCCGGCTCGACCCCGGCCTTCGGCACCCTGCAACCCCCCAACGGCGATGTCTGGATCGGCGGCAACCCCGGCTCGTGCATGATGTGGGACGCCTACAACCACTTCATGACTCCGAACACCCACGGCTGCGATTCGACCACCGACGGGAACACCGGCGGTTATGCGTCGATCGCCGACGCCTTCCCGCCCGCGAGCAACCACCCCGGCGGCGTCAACATCGGCTTCGGCGACGGCTCGGTCCATTTCGTCAAGGATACCGTGGCGCTGAATATCTGGTGGGCGCTCGGCTCGCGCAACCTGGGTGAGGTCATCTCGTCGGACGCCTATTGATCCGATCGACCCAACCCATTCCCCTCGACGGGCGGACCGGATCGACCGGTGCCGCCCGTCGGCTGTTGAACTCATGATCGTATTTCTGCGTGAACCCTCTCAGGAGATCCAAGCATGCGGATGACCCGCCTGGCCCTTGTCGCGGTGGCCCTGCTCTCGACCTTCGCTGTTCCTGGCTGTGGCGATGGCACGGCCCCGCCGCCCACCCAGGAAGCCCTGACCAAGCCGGCCGACACCTCGCAGTTCGGCGGGATGATGGACCAGATGAAGTCCAACGTCGATAAAAACAAAAAGAATTGATCCAATGAATCCGTCCGGCCCGGCCCGGCCCGTCCCGGTCGCACTCCGGCCATCCGGGCCGGTCGGACGAGATTTTTTGCTTTATACTCCACGACTCCAGGCTGCTCGGCGATGATGTTGCGTTACGGCCTCCTCATGTCGCTTTATACGAATTTTACCTGTCGCCTGATCGCTTCTCCGTGCCCATTCTGGAACGAGCGGAAACTCGCCTCGGTCCCGGCCAACAGCCGCTGCGCCTTCGGGCTGATATTGTGGGCATGAGTCCCTGACCTGTGCCTCCGGCTCCAGACCGCCTCATTCGCATCCACATCAAGGGTTTTCACCGCGTTGAGGCCGCCTCCTGGCCCTGAGGTATTGCGGGATCGGGTCATACCTACTACTCTGGCGTAATTGTAGAAGGCCATATCAGGATTCTGTAACGCGAGCGACCGCGTTGTGGAACGTTGAAAACATTGGAAGGTGTTGCAAATCGATGCGCATCGTAATTGTTCAGTACGGAGATTTCGGGGACGCTTATCGGCGATTGCAGGCCGGGGGCGCCGAGACCTATCGCGACCAGCGCCACACCGTGGATTTCGTCGCCTCGCTGGCGCCGGGGCACGAGGTGACGACGGTGGCCATCTGCGATCGCGAGCACGATGAGGAACTGGGCCCGGGATTGCGGTCGATTGGGATCTCGTCCGAAGCCGGCTGGGATCGGGGCCAGATGCGGCCGCTCCTGGATCGGCTCGCGCCGGAGGCGCTGATCTGCCGGACGCCGATCCCGGCCGTGCTGGGGTGGGCGGCGGACAGGCAGGTCCTGACGCTGCCTTCCTTCGCGGATATCTTCACGAACGTGAATCTGAGAGAGCGGTTAAGGAACTGGCGGCTGGCTCGTGCGATCCGTCGTTGCGTCTGGCCGTGTGTCGCGAATCACAGTCTCTCGGCGTCTCTGTCGCTGGCGCGGCTTGGTCTGAGGCCGGAAGAGATTGTGCCCTGGGACCATTGTCGGATCATACCGGCTCGCGAGACCAAGACGGCCCCGCCGCCGTTCCGGCCATTCCGGCTGTTTTTCGCCGGGGAGCTCAGCGAAACGAAGGGGGTGGGGGATTGTATCGAGGCGGTTGCAATCGCCCATCAGGCCGGCGCGGCCGTTGAACTCGTGCTGGCCGGGAAGGGCGACGCCGGGAAATGGGCCGAACTGGCGCGGCGGCGGGGTATCGAGGATTTGGTCCGCCTGCTCGGCGTGATCCCCGCGGAACAGGTGATAGCGGAGATGCGGGAGAGCGACGCGGTGGTCGTCTCCAGCCGGCACGATCACCAGGAGGGCTTGCCCAACACAATCTTCGAGGCGATGGCCTCGCGGAGCCCGCTGATTGCCTCGGACCATCCGGCCTTCGTCGAGCGGCTGCGGCCGGAGGTGGATTCGCTTCGATACCGGGCCGCCGATCCCCGTGACCTCGCCTGCCAGGTGCAGCGGCTCATCCGCGAGCCCGATCTGTATGAGCGGCTCTCGGACGCGAGCCCCGAGGCGCTTGCAGGCCTGTACGTCGGGGTGGAATGGTCCGAGATGGTCGCCCTTTTCCTTGCCGATCCGCTGAACGCCGGCGGATGGGTCCGGCCCCTTTCCCTGGCGGCCCTGGACAAATCAGGGTCGCCCCGAGGCCGCCTCGCGCCGCAGCAACGCGGGGCCTAGGTAGAGCGAGCCGACAGGGCGCTCTCGTCTCGGATCGCGCGCGGTGGGCTCCCGGCCAGGCCGTGGGATCGGCCGTTCTCTGATCCGACGTCTCGGGGAGCGGGAACAGGGTAATTCCAAACATTTGTGGACGGCGATCGAGGGATCATCTCGCGGGGTATCGCGGTCCTTGTGATCTTCGCGGCCGACGGGGTCCCCTGGCCCAGGGCATGTCTTCCGTTCCGGGGCGGTCGGCGATTCGCGCACGGGGTCGGGCGGGATATCCTGGGTGAGACGTGGGCGGTCGCGATCGATCGGCCCGGTCTTCCTCACTGGAGCGTGCCCAACGTGGCCGAGCGGCCCCCATTCTCGCGATGGCGACGCCTCCCGCCGGTCTTCCGGACGGGTGAGAACCGGCCGATCGGCTCCGGCAAGGAGCTCGATCGGATCATCCTCTACCTGCCGACGCAGGTGCTGGACCTCGCCGAAACGCTCGCGCAACGGGCCGGTATCCCGGTCCTTCAGGAGTATTGCGAGCGGCTCCTCACCCATGCGATCGAGGAGGAACACCTTCGCCTGAAGGTCGCACGCTTCGAGTCGCGCAGGGCGGCCGATGAGGGAATTCATGAGATCGAGGAAGACCCCGACTACCGCTCCGAATGGCAGGGACGCGTCGAGGCGAGTTCGACCCCCCTGCCCCAACCGCCCGGCGATGCCCTCGCCGTTGACCTCGTCCTCGCCGATGGAGACGAATCGCAGATGCTTCCCGGTCCCGTGAATCCCGACGAAGTCGAGGGCGAAGCGCATGTGATCCACGACGCCGAATCCCCCGCGATCGAGTCGGTCGTTGAGGCCGAGCCGGTCCAGAACGTGCGCCTGGCTTCCGACCGATCGGCGCTCGAGGTCCTGGCCAGGCACGTCGGCCAGGGAAACGACGAGCTGGGATTCCTGCCCTGTCTCCGTCGGGGGATGGCCGTTCCCCGGGCAAAAATCACCGAGTTGATCCACGCCCTGACCCAGCTCGAATCGGATCTTCGAGGCGTCTCGGCGATCGAGCGGGGCCTGGCGCACGCCCTGCACCGCCTGGCGCTGGAGTCTCAGGTTCTGCTCACCGACGCCTGGCCCGGTGCGTTCGACGGGGCAATGATCGCCGCGATCCGGTCGGTGCAAGAGGCCGTCGAGCGGGTTCTCTCCGGCCAGGACATTCGCTACTATCCCAGCAACGCCGCGGCGCCCGCGGCCTCGGAGCCCTCGCCTTGACCGAGACCTTGACCATGCCCCCCGCCCCGATCCCGATCGGCGACGGCCGATCGTCGACCGCCGCCTTCCGCCCCGCCGATCTGGATTCGCTCCGCGAGGTCGTCCGCGACCAGGTCGCCGCCGGGGAAGCGATCTATCCCCAGGGCGGCGGGACCGCGCTCGACTACGGCGGCATCCCCGCTCGCCCGGGCGTCGCGGTGGATACCCGATCGCTCGACCGATTGATCGACTACCCGGCCGCCGACATGACCATCACCATCGAGGCCGGCATGACCCTCGCCGCGCTTCGATCGATCCTTGATGGCCAGGGTCAGCGGCTCCTGATCGACGCCCCGAATCCCGACCGCGCCACCCTCGGCGCGATCTATGCAACCAACACCTCGGGCCCCCGCCGATTCGGATGGGGACGGCCCCGCGATCAGATCATCGGCGTGGCCTTCGTCACGTCCGACGGCGCGCTCGTTCACGGCGGCGGGCGAGTCGTCAAGAATGTCGCCGGCTACGATTTTCCCCGCCTTTTGACCGGCTCGATGGGGACGCTCGGCGTGCTCGCGCAGCTCACGCTGAAGGTTCGGCCGAAGCCCGAGGCCACCGCGATCGCCTGGGTTCCGATGCCCGATCCCTCCGCAATCGCCGATCGGCTCGACGCGTTGAACACCTCGTCGACCCGTCCGGTCGCGATCGAGCTTCTGAACGCGCCCGCCGCGGCGGTCGTCGGCCGGCTCGCTGGCGTCGGGCTTCCGGCCGAGGCGCCGGCGCTGGTCGTCGGCTTCGAGGACAACGCCGATTCCGTCCGCTGGCAGCTGGAACGCCTCGGCGCCGAGGTGGGCGTGACGGATCGGACCATCGTCGAGGGCGAGTCCGCGCGCTCTCTCTGGGACGCACTCACCGCCTTCCAGGCCGAGGCGCCCGGGCCGCTCTCGTTCGTGGCGAACGTCCGGCCGTCGTCAGTCGCCACGATGGTTCAATCGCTCGATCCCTCGCGATGGGCGGCGCAGGCCCACGCCGGGAACGGGATCGTCCGCGCCCACGCCCTCGGCGACTGGACCTCCAATGAGGCCGAGGCCGCCATCGCCCCGCTTCGCGCCCGGGCGGTCCAGGACGGCGGCAACCTGATCCTCTCGCGATGCCCGACCGACTGGAAAACCCGCCTTCGCGTCTGGGGCGAGCCGAGAGCCGACTGGGCGATCGCCGAACGCATCCGCGCCGCGCTCGATCCGCATCAGTCGATGAATCCAGGGCGATTCGTGGTCGGATAAGCCGCGGCCCGATCGCGTCACCCTTTGCTTTTCGCCTCAACCTCGCTTACGCTGACATCTGTCGTGGGTGCGTCCGACAGAGGTCCGAGCGAGGGGAGGCCGCGGTCATGCGATGGGGTCTGGGGCCGGTCTTCGTTTATGATGGCCTCGCGGCGTCTCGGCGATGGCAGACCTACGCCGTCCGGACGTTCGGCGGCGCGCTGTTGTTGCTCGCCATCTTCACGGTCGTCTCGTCGCGTACACGGTATGACGACGCTTCGATGTCGTGGCGGGAATACGCGGCGATCGGCGAGTCGCTGTTCTACGGGATCATCGGCGTCGAGATCACGCTCGTGATGCTCGCGGCGCCGGCGGCGACGGCCGGGGCGATCTGCGTCGATCGGGCGCGCGGGACGCTCGCGCACATGCTCGTCACCGATTTATCCGATGTCGAGATCGTCCTCGGGAAGCTCGCGGCGCGGATGCTCCCGGTCCTCGGGCTGGTCGCCTGCTCGTGGCCGATCCTCGCGATCAGCTCGCTGCTCGGCGGGATCGACCCGATGGCGCTGGTCCTCGCGTTCGCGGTGCTGATCGCCGTGGCGCTGGTCGGCTGCTCGATGGCGCTGGCGCTCTCGGTCTGGGCGCGGAAGTCTCATGAAGTGGTGATGGTCGTCTATACCTTCTGGATGGCGGCCCTGCTCCTCTGGCCGATCTGGTATAGGCTGTCGCGCCTCTACG
>DAHZZC010000212.1 GCA_027435495.1 Planctomycetales bacterium | reverse complement strand
CGGGGCGGCCACATCGACCTGGCCGGCGCGATCAACTACCAGACCGGCATCCGCCAGGTCCTTGAACGGGCGAGCGCCCGAGAGACCGCGGCGCGGGTTGCTGTCGGGGCGCTGGCACGGCTTCTCCTGCGCGAACTGGGGATTGAGGTCTTCGGGTATGTCCGCGAGCTTGGCGGAATTGAGGCGCCGCCGGTCGCGCTGGATCTGGCCGTTCGCGACGCCAGCCCGGTCTACACACTGAACCCCGATGTCGACGCGCGGATCGTCGCGGCGATCGACGATGCGAGGAAGGCCGGCGACACGCTCGGCGGGATCGTCGAGGTGATCGTGACGGGCTGCCCGATTGGGCTGGGGAGCCACGCGCAGTGGGACCGGAAGCTCGACGCCCGGATTGCCGCCGCGGTGATGAGCATTCAGGCGATCAAGGCCGTCGAGATCGGTCTGGGAATCGAGGCGGCGCGCCGACCCGGTTCCCAGGTGATGGACCCGATCCGGTACGAACCGGACCCGCCGGCCGACGACCGCCGCTTCGGCTTCCGCCGTCCCACGAACAACGCCGGCGGGATCGAGGGCGGGACGTCGAACGGCGAGCCGATCGTCGTCCGGGCGGCCAAGAAGCCGATCAGCACCCTAGCGGCGCGCGGACCTTCGGTCAACATGGCGACCAAGGCCCCACAGCCAGCCGCCTATGAACGATCCGACGTCTGCGCCGTCCCGGCCGCGAGCGTGATCGTTGAGAACGTGGTGGCGTTCGAGGTCGCCTCGGCACTGGTCGAGAAGTACGTCGGAACGAGCATCGACGCCATCCGGGCCGCCCTCGACGCGATGCACGAGCTGAACCGCCGACATCTCGCTGAGTGGGGTTCGGCAGGCCCGCGTCCCCCTTCGGAAAACGGTGGAACACGGATTCCGCGTGAATCCGGACCCGAGGCGTCACCCTGATAAGTCCGTCGAGGTCGAGGGTTCGGCGGTCGCCTCGATCAGATCGCGGCGTCGTTGCAGATAGATGGCGATCGGGCGATCCGCCGGGATGAAATGCTCGCCGATCTCCAGGCTGGAGACCTTCGGCCGCTGTGACCGGATCACGGTGTAGTCCTCGGCCAGGATGCGCCGGTTGTACAGGTTCGAGACAAAGCCGACGAGGCGTGACAAAAACGCCGGGCCCCCGATTCGGAGGTAGGTCCGGAGATAGATCAGGCAGCGGCCCTCCTCGATCGGAGCGATCACGTTCACGATCTGGAAGGTTTTTGCGATCTTCAATACCCAGAGATTCGGAAAGCGGAACTCCAGCATGGCCGGGCCATCGGGAGGCGGGATTTCCGTCGGTCGGAGCGAGGGCAGGCCCTCGTCGGGCTGGTTGGAGGGCCAGACGCGGATCGTGTCGTCCTCAAGCGTGGTGTAGGGCCCGTTGACGAGCGTCCGGCCGCCGCGGCCGATCGTCCGAGCGTGAACAAAGGGCAGATGGCTGACGTCGAGCAGCCCCTCAATCGCGCGGGTGAGATCGACGTCCCATTCCTTGCTCGTTGTTGCGTAGGTGAGTCCGTCCAGGTCGTCGAACCAGGGGACTGGCGGATACTCGTCTCGCGGGTGGCCGTACCACAACCAGGCGAATCCGTGGGCTTCCGTGACCGGGTGGTCGTGACACTGGAAGACCTTCGGCACCCGCGCCGCCTGACCGTTGGCCGGGATGAGCTGACAGGTGCCCGCCCTGTCAAATTCGAATCCGTGAAATGGGCACTGAAGCCGACCACCCACAATCCGGCCCAGGCTAAGCTGGCTACTCCGGTGCGGGCAGCGATCCTCGAAGACCACCAGCCGGCCCTCGCCGTCGCGCCAGAAGACGAGGTCGCGCCCGAGCCTTCGAACGCCCAGCGGCTTTCCCTGGGCGATCTCACGCGACTCCAGGACAGCGTACCACCGATCGGGGATCAGCATGTTTGAGCCTCCTGCCTCCCGGCTCCTGGTCTCTTCCGCGCTGGCTGCCTTGCCACCGGATCGCGGAACTTGCCAAATTGATATATCGTAGGCCACGGTCAAGGGAAGCCGGGAGATCAAGTCCGTTCCGCGATGGGGCCGATGCCGATAAGATGACTGGAAGGTATTCGGATAGGGAATCGGAGGTGTCGCGATGAGTACGGCGGTCCTATTTGATCCTGGACGGAAGACACGGCCCACCGACGAGGAACTTCTGGCGCCGGTCGTCGAGGCTCGGTACGAGATCGTGAATGGGCAACGGGTTGAGATTCCACCGAAGAGTATTCGCGCGGGGACTCGCCTCCCGGCTGACTACCAAACTGAATGAGTTTGCGGATCCGAGGCGCCTCGGAGAGGCCTTCACGGAAATGCTGATCCAGGTTCCGGTCCCTGAGGATGAGGGGAGGAACCGGCGCCCCGATGACTTCTTCGTTTGCTATCCGAAATCGAAGGACGCAAGCCCCGACGACCCCGACGTCAACGCCTGGGCCGTCATTCCAGACCTCGCCATCGAGGTCACCAGCCCCACCGATCGCGC
>DAHZZC010000211.1 GCA_027435495.1 Planctomycetales bacterium | reverse complement strand
CCCGGGAGAGAAACCCAAAGGGGCCGCGGCCCGGCCCCGATCTCTTTTCAGAGAACCGTTCTGTGCCGGGAATTGCAAGCCCCAAATTTCGCTGGCCGCCCCGGCATCGCGGCGGTTTCGGGGAGGCGCCCTCCAGGTTTCCCTGAGGACGCCTCGCGAGCGAATTTGGTCTCGAGGGTCCGCTTTTCAGACCGGGTTCACCCGGCTCGTTTTCTGAGCCTGTTCGAGCCGCATGTGGTGCCAGATGTAGTCCATGACGCGACGGGGCTCGTCGATCCCCAGTAAATAGGCTTTCGGCAGTGTCTGCTCGGAGGAGATGATCACCACGTTGCCGATTCCGAGCCAGTCGCCGACCATGCTCTGCTGAATGTAAATATCCTTGATCCGGATCAATTCCACCTGGTCAACTCGGCGACTGAAGAAGCCCGTCGTGACGAAAAGGCGACGCGTGGTCAGTCGGTAGTGGTGTCCACGGCGGGCGCGAAGAAACCGGTAGCCGAGGTTGAGCCAGTACAAACCCACAATCACTCCGAGCAGGAAGACCCAGAACGACGCATTGTGCTGGTCGGACCTTGTATTCTGGTTCCAATGCGAGATTGCCAGGATGGTCCACCCGACACCGAGCAAGATCCCCATCAGAATCCGGCCGATAAAATTGCGGCCGGAGTAATGGCCCTCCCAGATGGTGGATTCGCCCTCGATGCCCGGGCCCGCCGGTTCGGAACTGGCCTCCTCGGTCGGGGCGGGCTGAAGAATCGCCCCAGGAGCACCAGGGGCGACGATCAAGGGACCATCGGCCAAGGGCTCGATCGGCATCTGCTGGGGGGTTTCCGTCATCGCTTCGTTGGTGACCATCGGCCTGACCTCCGTCGCCTCTCCTGCCGGCCGCAGCCCTCGGCCGCGATCCCGGCCCTTTCGATCTCATCGACTCGACAATCCGGTGGGTTTCGGTCGACACCCGGGATGTGTGGCAAATGGCAGGCCAAACCCGTCACGGGCCCTGAGTGGCTCCCCCTCGATCCATCTTGGCGTGCCGGACGGTATCGGAGATACTAGGCTGCTCTATGGTGTGAGTGCGACGTGAGGACGTCGGGAAGCAGTCGGGGACGAGCACGCGGGGGAGTGGGCCATGGTCGGTCGGTCGCAGTTGATGGACAAGCTCCGCGAACTGGCGCGGAACCTCTGGTGGACCTGGCAGCCGAATGTCATCGCGCTCTTCCGCGAGCTGGACCCGGCGCTCTGGAGGAAGGTGGACCACAATCCGGTCGAGTTCCTCAAGCGGCTCCCCGTTGACCAGCTTGAGCGGCGTGCGGCCGAGATGGCGCTCGACTCGCGGATCGACTATGCCTTTCGTCGGCTAGCCGAGTACCTCGAGGGAAGCGAGAGCTGGGGCTCGGTGCATGCCTCGATCCTCCGGACGCGGCCCGTTGCGTATTTCTCGGCGGAGTTCGGACTGCACGAGAGTCTGCCGATCTACTCGGGCGGCCTGGGCGTCCTGGCCGGCGACCACCTCAAGAGCGCCAGCGACCTCGGCATCCCGCTGATCGCGATCGGCCTGCTCTATGCACAGGGCTACTTCCGCCAGTCGCTCGACGCCAACGGATGGCAGCAGGAGCATTACCTCAACGCCGATGTCGAATTACTGCCGATCGAGAGCGTGCTGGGCCCCGACGGCAAGCCGTTGTTGATCTCTGTCGAGACGGCCACCGGCGTCCTGCACGCGAGGGTCTGGCGCGTCGAGGTCGGCCGGACGACCCTCCTGCTCCTCGACGCCAACGTCCCCGAGAACCACGAGTCGGATCGCTCGCTCACGGCGAGGCTCTACGGCGGCGACGCCCGTGTCCGCATCCGGCAGGAACTCCTGCTGGGCGTCGGCGGCGTCCGGGTGCTTCAGGCGCTCGGGATCACGCCGTCGGTCCTGCACCTCAACGAGGGCCACAGCGCCTTCGCGACGCTGTAGATGATCCGGCTTCAGGTCGAGGCGACCGGGCTGCCGTTCGGCGAGGTCGTTCGCGATGTCTCGGCCATGACCGTCTTCACGACGCACACGCCCGTGGCCGCCGGGCACGACCGGTTCCCGGCCCCCCTGGTCGAGGAGCACCTGGTCAAGGTCCGCGAGGCGCTGCACCTCTCGTACGACGATTTCATGGGGCTTGGCCGGGTCTATCCGTCGGACCATAATGAGCCGTTCTGCATGACGGTGCTGGCGCTGAAGCTCTCGCAGCACGCCAACGGCGTCAGCGCACTGCACGGGATGATCTCGCGTCGGATGTGGCAACCGCTCTACCCCGGCCGGGCCGAGCAGGAAGTCCCGATCGGGCACATCACCAACGGGGTCCACGTGCAGAGCTGGGTGGCTCCGCAATTGCACCTGGTCTTCGACCGACACCTCGGCACCGACTGGCCGAAGAAACAGCGGCATCCGGAGACCTGGGAGGCCGTCGACCGGATCGAGGACGCCGAACTCTGGGAGACGCAGCAGGTTCTCAAGGCCCGGATGATCAACTTTGTCCGGATGCGGCTGGCCGCGCAGGCGAAACGTCGCGAGGAGCCCGACGCGGCGATCGAACGGTCGATGGAGGCGCTCTCGCTCGAGGCGCTGACGATCGGCTTCGCCCGCCGGTTCGCGACCTACAAGCGAGCGGGGCTGGTTTTGCAGGACGTCGAGCGGCTGATCGAGATGGTCAGCTCGATCGACCGGCCGATCCAGTTCGTCTTCGGCGGCAAGGCCCATCCCGAGGACCGGATGGGCAAGGAGCTGATCCAGAACATCGCCAGGATGACCCGGCAGGATCAGTTCGCCACCCGGATCGTCTTCGTCGAGGACTACGACATGCACGTGGCGAGAATGCTCGTGCAGGGCGTGGATATCTGGCTGAACAACCCGAGACGCCCCCAGGAGGCCAGCGGAACCTCAGGGCAGAAGGCCGCGCTGAACGGGGCGCTCAACTGCTCGATCCTCGACGGATGGTGGGCCGAGGCCTACGACGGGACGAACGGCTTCGCGATCGGGACCGGCCAGACCCACGCGAACCCCTCGATCCAGGACGAGCGTGATTACAACTCGTTGCTCGAAACGCTCACCGAGCAGGTGGTGCCGCTCTACTACAAGCGAGACTCCTCGGGCCTGCCCCGGGGCTGGATCGCCCGGCAGAAGGACGCCTTCCGAACGCTCGCCTGGCGGTTCAACGCCGACCGAATGGTGATGGACTACGCCCTGAATGGCTACCTGCCGGCTGCGGGCGGGGTGTCGTGCGCGATGGCGAGGCGTTGAGGAGTCGTCGCTTGTCGAGGTCGGCCATGCTCGGTCCCCACGCACGCTTCGGGAACGACCGCCGCCCGATCAGGGTCTTGGCGAAGGCCCTGGTGGGCGGCCATGGCCGTCGTCATCGCAGTCCTGCTCGTCTGGGCGGCTGCGATGCTCCTGCTCCTCCCGATGCTGGCGCTCGCCGATGCAATGGCCAGGGCCGTCCTGCCGACCCGCCTCCGAGTGCGGTTCTGGGACCGCTACGCCAATCCTCATCCCGGCAAGTGTCCGGCCTGCGGTTATGCCCTTTCTCTGCGTGAAGGCCAAAGCCAGAGCCCCATCTACGAGGCCGAATGTACGGGATGCGGCCGGGCGTTTCGCTGGATCAATGGGGGAACGTTTACCGCAATCCTGGGCGAAATCGAGGGGGCAGAGTTCGGCGGTCTGCCTGGCGCCACTTGACCGAATGCCTTGTCTCTCGATAATTTCGGGGCATGAAGGTCCGCGATGTACTCCGTCGCCTCCGAGCCGAAGGGTGGTTCCGGGTCAAATCCAAGGGGTCGCACCGGCAGTTCAAGCATCCGGATCGGCCCGGGCGGGTGACGGTCTCCGGCAAGCCGGGCCACACCATTCCCGAAGGCACGCTGAAGAGTATCTTCAAGCAGGCCGGATGGGACGATTGATAGGTGAGGGCCGTCGATGAAGCGTTATGCGATCGTGATCGAGGATGCGGGGACGAACCTGGCAGCCTACGTCCCCGATCTGCCCGGATGCGTGGCGACGGGCAAGACCGAGGCGGAAGTCAATGAGCTGATCCGCGAGGCCATCGCGATGCACCTCGAGGGGATGGCGGAAGACGGCCTGCCCATCCCCGAGCCTTCCAGTCGCGTGGAATACGTCGAGGTCAGTACCTGAGTCCTCGAAGACGACGACCATGAAAGCCGGGGCGGCGGCCCCGTGGGAGCGACGATCGCTGCACCGCGGACCAGGGACAACGGAACACAGACAACCGGCAACGACTCCATGAGCCAGATCCAGGCGTTGATCGGCGAGACGCTCGGCAACAAGTACCCGTACCGGATCGAGTCGGTGCTGGGCTCCGGCGCGATGGGTGTCGTCTACAAGGCGACCGATCTGAACAAGAACCGCCCGGCGGCGGTGAAGGTCGTCGGCGGCGAGATCGCGCACGGAGGAAAGGTCCAGAGGCGGTTCGAGCGCGAGGCCGAGATCCTCCAACAATTCAAGCATCCGAACATTGTCAAGTTCCTCGGATATGGAAAGTATCGGGGGACCTACTACATCGCGATGGAGTTCATCCAGGGGACGACTCTGGAGCGGATGCTTACGGAGACGGGCCCGCTCACGTGGCGCGAGGTGGTTGAGCTGGCGGTCCAGATAGGCGAGGCCCTGCAATACGCCCACGAGCGGGGCGTCATCCACCGTGATTTGAAGCCGTCGAACCTGATGGTGACCGAGGACCGGAAGGTCAAGCTGACCGACTTCGGGATAGCCAAGGATCTCGACCGGACCTCGCTGACGGCGACCGGGCGCACGCTTGGGACCGCCGCGTACATGTCGCCCGAGCAGATCCGAGGGACACCGGCCGTCAGCCACAAGACGGACCTCTACGCGATGGGGGTGGTTCTCTACCAGATGCTCACCGGACGGGCTCCCTTCGAGGGGGCCTCGCCGGTCGTTCTGATGCATTGCCACCTCAACGAGCCGGTTCCTCGGCCGCGCGACAAGGTTCACGAGATTCCCCGGGCGCTCGACGACCTGGTGGTCGCCCTGATGGCGAAGGCACCCGCCGATCGGCCCTGGGACGCCGCGGCGGTGGTTCTCGTTCTCAACGAGCTTCGGGAGAAGGCCGATCGAGGCGAGAAGATCCCGATGGCCTGGCCCAGCGGCAAGGGGGGCGCGGGCGGCGAGACCACGGATATGCCTCGCCCGAAGAAGAAAACGCGCAAGCTCACCATTCTCTCGTCGCTCACCGGTTCCTTCTTGACCTCGAAGCCGCGTGCTCTCCGGACGGGCGAGGTTGACGAGGTCGAGTCCCGCCGAGTTGGGCTCGAGACGATCCTGCTGGTCGCCGCGCTGCTCGCCGTTGGTGCCCTGATCGCGTATATCGTCTGGCCGCCTGGCCAGGAGTATCTTTACAAGCGCGCCGAGGCCCTGATGGCCTCCGAAGAGCGCCACGACTGGGTCACCGCCCGCGACGAATACCTCGAGCCGCTCGACCGCCGGTTCCCCCAGAATCCCTATCGCGAGCAGACCGCGAAGTGGCGGGACAGGATCCTCCTTGACGAGGCCGTCTCGCGGTCTGAACTCCTGACGGCGCCGGCGAAGACCAAGTTCGGCGAGCCGATCAACCAGCCGGAGCGGCTCTACGTGATCGCCCACGCCGTCGCCGAGGAGGCCTCGAAGCGCGGCGACGACATCACCGCCGCCCAGAAGTGGCGTGAGTTCGCCGGCAACCTCCGCCCCAACGATCCGGAAGAGCACAAGTGGCAGCTCATGGCCCTCCGACAGGCCGAGAAGCTGGAGGCCACGATCCAGGACCGGCGTCGACTCGTTGAGGAGCAGATGCGGATCGCCAACCAGGCCGAGCAGGCCGGCCGGACCGCCGAGGCCCAGACCATTCGCAAGAAGCTCGTCGAGCAATATT
>DAHZZC010000210.1 GCA_027435495.1 Planctomycetales bacterium | reverse complement strand
CGAGGGCGTATCGCCAGGTGTCTTCGAGGAGCCCGTCCTGGTCGCGATGTGAGGAGAATTCGGTGTGTCGGTGGAACTCGCCGCGAGCGAGCCGCAGCGTCTGGCCGCCGACCTCGATCCGATGGGCGCGGAGCCGGGCCTTGTCGGCTGCCTCGTTGGGGTGGACGGGTTCGTCGGGACCCTCGGCGGCCTCGGCGATCGCCTCCAGGGTCGGCAGGGGGTTGTTCTTCGAATCGGGCTGGATCCAGGTGGAGTGGAGGTCGTCCTGGCTCCGCGAGGCGGTGGAGAAGCGATTGTCGGTGCTGTGGATCGCCATCAGGCCGCCACCGATCGGCGCGAGTGCGGGTCGGTTATCGATCAGGTTCGAGGAGTGAAGCAGGTGCCGGGCCGTCGTCCAGCCCCGGCCGTCGTGGTGCGTGGCGAAGCTATCCCAGGCCTCGCCTGCTCCGTTGGGGTTCGGGTTTCGTCGGAACAGGAGCCAGAGGCCGATCGAGTCGTCGACGGCCAGCCTGGGGCAGCTTAGACCGCGAGGACTGCCGGCGGGCAGGGCATCGGCGATCGAGCCGGGGGGCTGCTTCAGGGTCCCATCAGTGTCGAGGCACTTCACGCGGATCGTTCGGAAGAGATAGAGCGGATTCCCGCGCTGGGTGACGGGGACCTTCGCGGGCGTCTCGCTTGAGTAGTCCTTGCCCCAGTTCGGATCGCCCTCCTCGTAGGCGATCCAGACCCGGCCAGAACCGTCGCAGACGATCGACGGTCGGGCCTGGAATCGCGGCGTCGAGGCGACCTCGATCGTTTTGGCGTCGTCGGCCGTCGAGCGGAGGCGGACGTCGTAGTTCCCTCGCTCGTAGGTATCCCAGGCGACGAAGACGTTCCCCTTCCGATCGGCGGCGATCGTCGGGCTCCAGTCGTTGGCCGGTCCCGAGGAGATCGATCGCGGGCGGGCGCCGTCGGCGATCGGCATGGCGAGAATGTCATAGTTCTCGCTGCGCCAGGCCTGCCAGGCGACCCAGACGGTTCCCTTCGCGTCGGTGGTGGCGACGGCCTCGGAGTCGGTCCCGGGGTCGTCGGTGAGGCGAACGACCTCACTCCACCGGCCCGCCTCGTCTCCCTTTCCAGGGGTGTAGGTTCGCCGGTAGAGGTCCCAGTTGTGGTCGACCTGCTGCGCCCAGATCACGACCAGATCCCCCCGACCGTCGACCGCGACGACCGGACGCCAGACGTCGAGCCCGCCGCTGGTCACGGCGATCGGCGCGTCCCACGTCTTGCCGTCGTATCGCCGGAGGTAAATGCGGTCGCCGTTCTTTGTCGGGACCAGCATGGAATCGAAGTCCTCCGGCTTGATGCCCCCCAAGAGGACGGGCCGCTCGGAGGTGTAGCTCGTGTAGGCGAGCCAGATCGAGCCGTCGGCCGACTTCGCGGCGGCCGGAAAATCCTCGTCCTCGGTCCCGCCGGTGAGCTGGACGGACGGATCCATCCGCTCGACGGCGGCTTGCCCGTCGAGGAACGTTTGACGCTGACCGCGTCGAAGATCGGAGAGGCTCGCCGAGAATGCGCCCCGGTCGGTCTTGATGGTCACGGTCGCGTCGGCCGGTGCGAGCAGGTTGACCAGCATCGTGACCGGGACCATCGGGCCCGGGCGCGCCGCCTTTTTCGCCTGCTTTTTGGCCTGCTGCTTCTTCGCTGGCGTCGCCTTCCTGGTGGTCACGCGGAAATGCGAACCGCGAGCCTCGCCCCGGGCGGCGGGTTGCGTCACGACGAGGCCCACGATCTCACCCGCCGAGAGGCTCACGTCCCCTTCCCATCGGGTCGGCTCGTCGTCGCGGAGACCGAGGACAATTTGAAGCCCGACCAGGCCGGTTGGCATCGCGACCCGATCGCCGGGCCCTCCGGGCTCCTGCATACCGGCGCTCTCCGGACGGGTCCCGGAGACGACGCTCACCGCGGCGAAGGTCACGCTCATCGCGGTGGCCATCACGATCGCTGCCAGGCGGGATCGCATCTCACTCACCTCCGTTGTTGGAAGGCTCGGGCGTCTCCGACGATGGGGAGCATCGACACTCATTATGATCGCCGATGGTCCTTACGCAAGTCCCCACCGCCCTCGCGCGGCCCGACGCAGAATATGGACTTCGCCCAGGCCAGGATCAAGCGGGGTCTTTGTTGTCATCTGGCGGAGGACCCCGATAATGAAGGGGGGAATCCTACCTGTTGAGGTGCGTCGACGATCATGAACGAGGAGTCCGGCGAGGTCCCGGCGTTTGCGTGCTGTTCGGCCGGGATCGGCCGATGGTTCTGGGTCGCCTGGGAGAGCGAGGACGATGCCCGCGCCCACGCGCCGGCCGTGGCTTCGGGCTACGAGGCGACCGCCGCCCGGGCCGAGGCG
>DAHZZC010000209.1 GCA_027435495.1 Planctomycetales bacterium | reverse complement strand
TTGCCGGCCTACTGGATTGAGAACAAGGCCGGCAACAGCTTCTGGTATGCCCCGGTTCCTCCGCAGGCAGTCGGCACCCGCCTTCATTATCGAGCGATTGTCGAACGCGAGGAAGCGGAGCGCGGCGAGAGCGCCTACCAGGACACCATTGTCCGATCGAACCTGCCGGACCGAAACGAGGGTTCTCCGTTCGCGATGCCCGAGGCCGAGGGGCTGGTCGGGAACCGGCACATGACTGCCCGGGTTGATGGCCGAGGCTCCACCTACGACATCTACTTTCCCACGGTTGGACTGCACTCGAACGTCCGGCCGCGGGAGGGGGACAATCCACAGAGCCGTTCGCACTTCCGGGCGATTATCGGCGGACTGGCGATCGGTGAACGGCTCGACTGGTTCACGGAACGCTCAGCCTGGGAGGCGTTTCAGCAGTATCAGGGTGCGACCAATCTGCTGACAACAAAGCTCAGATGGCGACACGGGCCGATTCAGGTACTCCAGGCGGATTTCGTGGCGATGGGAGGCTGTCTGCCGCTCAACGCCGGGCAGGAGCGTTCGCCGGGTCAATATCTCAAACGGTTCTTCATCACGAACGAGGGGAACGAGCCGCGATTCGCAACGTTCGGCGTCTATGTTCTGGCCGAGGTCAACGGCGGTGTTGGCGACCTTGGACTGAGCTGGCACGAGATCGACGAGGTCTTGCTGGCGATCAACCGGGGACACGGCCATTCCAACCGTAAGCTCGCTCGCGATGCCACGGTTGAGTTTGCCCTCGCACTTGACGGCCGAGGCCGGGTCGAGTGCGAGCCGACCGGGCCCAACGAGGCCGTTCTGTTTCAGTCGCTCGAACTGCCAGCCGGACAGACCGTGACGGTCAACCTCCTCGTCAGCGGGGCATTCACCGGCTGGAGCGGCGATCGAGGGACCTTTGAGCACTGGCTCCGCCCCGCGCTGAACTGGTTCCGATCGGCCGACCTCGATGAGGTTGAGCAGGAATCGGCCCGCCAGTGGGACGACTTCATCGAGCCTATCCCCGATTTCGACTTCCCCAGGCCCTCGTTCGCGGTGAGCCTCCGCCGTTCCGCACTGGCGATGGCCCTGCACGCCGACGCCGACTGGGGTGCCATCGCCTCGGGTTTCGACCGAGGACTGAGCGCTTATTGCTGGCCCCGCGAAGCCATCTGGGTCGGCGGGGCCTTCGCCAGGCTCGGTCATCCCGATCTGGACCGCGCCGTCTATCTCTGGCTCAACCGGGTCCGGCATCGCCATCGTCCGTTTCTCTACTGGTTCCAGAAATATGCGATCGACGGTGTCCCCGAATGGGAGACGCCCGCCGTCGACCAGTCCGCGATGATCCCCTGGGGGCTCGAGCGTCACTACCGACGGACCGGCGACCGCGAACTGGTGGCCTCCGTCTGGTCGATGGTGGAGCAGGCCGCGAACGTCTGCTGTGGCGCCCCCAGTGGCCATCCTGGGCTCCGGATGCTCGACGACCTGAACCTCCTGAGTTCAGCCGGAGTCGGCGACCAGATCTTCGGGGCCTTTCTCTACTCGAATGTGACGGCGGTGGCCGGCCTTCGGGCGGCGGCAAGGCTCGCAACCGAAATGGGAATGGAAGAATCCGCCCGGCGATGGACCGAATGCGCCGACCGGATCTGGGAGCAGGGCATCCTCCAGGAGCTGGCGACGGTTCGGCCCGGCGACCCCCGCGGCGACGATCCTGAATCGGGACGGTTTTACCAGGCGCGTCGTGTCTCCCAACTGCGTGGACTCTGGTCCGACGACCCCGCCCATCTCATCGACCGATCCGAGCGGCTCGAGATCTTCATGCTGGGGCTCGCTGTTCCGTTTGGGCTACTACCCGCCTCCGATCCCAGATTGGTCCGGCTCGCCGAGTCGATTCTGAGGTGCAACGCTGCGCTCAAGGGGGATTCTCAGATGCTCGCCCGGGCGGATTACGAGCCCGACCAGGTCGGGACGTCCAGCGATTCGTTCGAGGTCTCCAGCATCGCAACCCTCTGGATGATTCGATTCCTGATCGAGCTGGGCCGCGAGACCGGTCAGGGCCGGCACTGGACCCGCGCTATTGGGATGTTCGAGGCGATCCTCGGCCGGCTCTCTCATCTCGGCCTGGTCCTCCGATCGGCGCCGAAGGGAGCGGATGCGAGCGGGCGAATGATCGGATCAGGGGGATCGGCCTGGCGGCTGCACGCGATGCTCGTGGAAACGATGCTCGATCTCGCAGGGTTGGACTACGATGCTCCCTCGCGAAGGCTCTCCCTACGCCCCGTTCTGCCGGGCCCCTGGCCACAGACCGGAATGAAGCAGGCGTTTCCTTGCGGACGTGTCTCGTACCTCCTCCAGCGACCCATCGGAGGGAGGGTTCACCACCTGGAACTGAAGGCCGAGCTGAATCACCCCGTCGACCTGGAAGTCAACCTGACCTGCCCCGACCTCAAGGAACTCGGCCCCTGGCAGTCGTCCGCGCCGATGTCGGAGCCCATGTTCGACGAGCGGACCGGAAGGGTCCGATGGTCCGTCAACCTTCCCTCGGGCTCGATCGAATGGAGATGGACCTGGGGCTGATTCAAGGCCCGAGCGGAGGCGGCTCGCTCAGGAAGCTCTCGTAGGAGCGCCGGAGCTCGTCGTCAGGCGGACCGATCGGCGAATCGATCCAGCGGCCTCGAATCCGACCGCGGAGCACCACGCCCTTCTCCAGGTCGCAACCGAAAAAGACATGCCGGATCGATGTCCCCCGAGGCGCCGATGGCGAGCCAACCGGGGCGTCAAGCTGCCTCCGAACACAGTCGCCTGGGCGTACCATCTCCGCATAATACCGACCAGGCAAGCCAAGTGGATCGGGACAAAGATGCGGCGGGTAAGACCGGGCCGATAACGGTTGCAAGACCGGAGCGAAAGGCGTTTCGGTCGTCGAGGAGGGCAGCCAAGAATGAGCTCGCTCAATCCAGAAGCTCCCGACCGTCATTTCGAGACCCCGCTGGACTCCACGAGACAAATTCGAGACCTGGATCTCCAGGTCGAATCCATGGTCGTCAGGGGTCGGGGCCCATGAAGCGCGTATATATAATTCGGGCCAACTCTGCAAAACATACGTCGCCTGGACCCGATGACGTACCCTCTCGCAGCCAAGCAGCGAGGACGCCTCGCCAAACGGCCAATCCCGTTCTCCCCGGTGATCCGCCGTCGTGAGGCCATGAAGCGTCAGGAAGTGGCCAACCGATGGCCCCTCCTGACAGACCAGCCCGGGGTCAGCAGACTGGACTCTGAGCGTCCACCGATGTCCGGCGCACTCGATGGTGAAATCCGGTCCGTCACCCTGCCAGCGTGATTCGCTCACGAATGGAGAACTCAAAAACCCCGCCGGTTCGTATTGCTACAAACCGACGGGGCCGGAACAGAGAAGAGGCCAAATATAAACGAGGCCAATGCCTCGGCCTGCGGGAGTATGCATGTACTGTTTTCGTATGTCTCCCTCAGACAATTTCAAGATACTCGGATTCGAATCGAAGTCAAGAGGTCTCTCCGCATTTTGTCAGACCTGTCGAATGACCACGAGTCGAATACTCAAAAGACTGTCAGTTCACGCGATGCGCCTGCGGATCGTCGCTCCCGAAGAAGGAGGACACGTAGGTCTCATCGCGAAGTTTCTTGAGGTAAGCGATGCGCTCAGCCTGGAACTTTCGTTCGAACAGGGCGCTCCGGATCTGGTCCTGGAGTTCCGCGAAGGGGGCAGGACCGGCGGTGCGCCGGGCCTCGACCTTGACGATGTGGAAGCTCGACGGACCCTCGATGATCTCGCTGATCTTGCCGAGCGGGAGTGAGTCGAGGGCCGCATTGACGGCGGGAACGCCGTACGAGCCGGGCGAGGTTTGCATCAGCCCGCCCTGCTCGCGCGACTGCGAGGGGCCCTCGCTCCTGGCCCGCGCGACCGTGGCAAAATCGACGCCGCGAAGGAGCATCTGCTGAATCGCCTCGATCTTCCGACGCGCCTGTTCGCGGGTCGTCTGAGGGCTGGTCTCGACCACGATCTCTCGCCAGGTAATCTGGGCGGGACGGTCAAACTCGCGGTCTTGCAGATGCTCGTTGTAATAGCGGAGCAAATCGGGCAGCTCGACCTTGACCCGGTCCTTCAGCTTGGCACGAAGGAAGGCCTCGGACATCCACTCGCGGCGGGTCATCCGGCTGATGGTTTCCAGGGATCGGCCGTGTTCCTTGAGCTTCTCGCGGAGCTGCGACTCATTATCGGCGGAGAACTCGACTTCCAGCTTCGGAAGCTGGTCGTCTCGCCAGAAATGCTCGGATTCCGCGACGAACTTATCGTACATCTTGGCTTCTTTGATCGTGTGCTTGGCCTCCTGGATGAGGAGGCTCTGTTCGATCAGGTCGTCCATGAGGCGGCGGCAGAACATTTCCTTCTGCTCGCGAGGAAGACGATCGTAGGGGATATGTCGGCGCTGGCAGTTCTCCCGGACGACGGCGACCAGGTCATGGATGGTGATGGTCTCGTCGCCGACCTTGGCGGCGACCATGCCGGCCTGGCGATAGGTGGAAGGGATGGCCCTGGGTTTGTCGGCGGACCGATGGAGGGAGGTCTGGACGAGCTGGGGGTCGCGTGCTGGGGCGGCCTTGCGGCTCGGGGAGGCCGCCGTCGCCGCGCCCCTGGGCGCCGGGTCGCTGGAGCTGGCGGACTGGAGTCGTACCACCGGCTGGAGAGGTGGTAAGTCAGCCAGCAAGACCGCCGACGATCGATTGAGGGGGGCCCGGTTGTCGGCGGACGGACCAGCCGGCGCGCCGGGATCGGCCGGCAGTGTCGGCAGGTCGCCTCCAGGCGGCGGCGGATCGACCGGACCCAGGGGCTGGAGGTCGGCGGGTCCACCACTGGGTTTCGCGGCCGACTCGTCCGGGGGCATCGCACCTGGGGGCGGGAGGTCGGCAGGCTCAGCGCTCGGCTTTGGGGCGGGACTGGCCGGAGCGACCGCCCTTGCGGCGGGTGCCGGAGCCGGCTCATTCGGTAGCGGGGGAAGCTCGGGCATGAGATCGGGATTGGGGCCGAGGAGCGGATCGCGGCCGGTCCCGGCCTTTGGTTTCTCGACGGACTTCGGAGCAGCGGTTCCCGACGATGGGCTGATCGCGGCGTCGGCCGTCGCTCGGGGAGGCGTCGCGGCCATCGATGAGGCGGCAGGCGGCTCGCCGACCGGCTCAAGTCCGTTCAGGAAAGCGCTGGCTCCCGGTTTCGTCGGACCCGCGGTCCCGGGGGGGACGGCGGCCGTCGCGGGCGATGGTTCGACGGTCGCCCCGGCGGTCGGTCGGCGCAACATCTCGGGCATCGGCCCGCCGGGCCGCGCCAGGGTATAAGGAATGCCGGTGATCGGCGATCCGCCGCCCGCCGGAGGCGGGCTGTCGGCGACCGGGGCGGCCATCGCCGGCTCGGGCGTCATCGCCGTGGAAGCGGAAGCGGGGCCCGCCGCCGGGGCCGTCTCCGCCGGGGCGGCGTGGCCGGTCGGGGAGGGCAGGGCGGTCATCCCTGGCTCCTCGCCAGGAGCGGCGGGGGCGGCGGCCACGTCGGCCGAGGCGCCAGGTCGAGCCCCTTCGATCGGAGCGGCGGGCAGGTCCGTGGGATCGGCCGCCGGACTGCCGACGGGTCCGCTCATCGTCTCACCGGGTGGTGGCGGCTCCGATGCCGACCTCGCCGGCGCGGGCAGCGAGGCCATCTGCGAGGGTGCCTCGCCGGGCGGGCCGGCGGGTGGGGCCACTCGGCCCGGTCCGCCACCTGGTGTGGGCGCGATCCCCGTCCAAAGAGGATCCCTGGGATTGTGCAGCGCCGACTGAGTCATCGCCGCGTTTCCGGTCCCGCGGTTGATCGTCTCGTAGATCGACGGGATCGGCTCCAGGGCGACCGGTCGTTGGGTCTTCTTGCCGCCCGAATCCTGGGCGACGTCCGTACGCGTGTGGGCGCATCCGGCGAATGCCAGCCCCATTACACCCGCGATGATCGGTCTCTTCATGATCGGAACTTCTCCATCCCTGGAGACGGCCGACCCCCCGCGGACGCTGTTGGAATCTCTGGAAGTGCGATGGAGTCGGCGGCCATCCCGGCCACCTGGGGAATCGTGGACCCGCTCCCCCCGCTCGCCGCGCCCACCCGACGCGATCGTCAGGAAGAGCCGGCCCGTCACGCGACGAATCCGCGGCCGAGATAGGTCCGTGGCCGGATCGAGAGCGTCGCGAGTCGGGATCTTACTCGGATCGCCAGGGAATGCAAGCCGGACTAGCGAGGGGGGACAGAATCGTCGATGCGGTCCGGCGGGCTACCGAACGTCGGGTGGCCAGAACGGACCGGGTGGCCGTGGGGGCGGCCAGAGCCGGGGTGCGGCCCGCCGTCCGATCGGCCTTCTTTCAGGGACGAAGACACCGGGCCGGTTCGGGAGGGCGACGCCGGAAGCGCGGCAGAAAGGCCCGTCCAGGAGGATCGGTCCGGACGTCGGGAGAGAGGGCATCCGACAATTGTCGATTTGGCTCCTGACACGACTGGCACGTCCCCATGGAAGATGGGCAAGAGTCTGGACAGACTGAGCGTCCCCCAGATCGCCCCGATTCTCGCCTGGAAGCCCCAGGACGTGCCGTTCACTCCTGACACTTTATCCCCGTCGAGAGACAGCGCGGGCCCTGAACTTGGAATACAGTCTACGACCGCCGGGTCGGCCACCGACGGTCGTGTCGGCAACGCGGAAAAACACCCCAGATTGCCCAGAGTGCGACGAGATTTAAGAATGTCTCCGTTCCCCGTCCTCCGTTCCCCGTCGCGACGAGATTGTAGGAATGTCTCTGTTCCCCGTCTCCGAACCGAGGGCGTCCGCCGGCTCTTTTCCGGCGATCAGGCTGATCGGCTCCAGAAGATGGTCCCGACTCGCCGCCTCGGAACGATCGACAATATTGTCTCGCTCGCCCTATTCGTTCTCAGCGAGGCGGCATCGAACATCAACGGGGCGATCATAGTCTCCGACGGCGGACTCTCCCTGACAGGACGGTTGGGGATCGAGCCCTGACGGAGAGTCTTTCCGAGGTGGTCGATCAAAGGATCGGCCTGGGATCGCCGGCTGGAGCCGGCTCCTACAGCCGACCAGTGACGATCGCCGTGAGGATGAACCCTTGTAGGAGCCAGCTCCAGCTGGCGACCCGGACGTAGCCAAAAGTGAGGCGAAGATCGCCGGCTGGAGCCGGCTCCTACAGCCGCCTCGGATGAGGTCAAAGGTGAGGCGAAGATCGCCGGCTGGCCGGCTCCTACAGCCGACCAGTGACGATCGCCGTGAGGATGAACCCTGGGGGAGGAAATTGGTGTCAGAGGAAATTGGTGTCAGTTCATCATTTTATCGCCACCCTAAAATAAACTGAAGCCAATCTATCAACCACTAAAATGAACTAAAATCAACCACCCCCCCCAAATTCTCCCGCTAGCTGCGTCCCCGTTGGTCCCCGCTTCTTCATTTCCGACCCCTGGACCGGTCCGTGGCTGTTCCGCCACCTTCCTGCTGAACCCGCACAGCCCGCACAGTTGCCACGCAACCGAACGCGTACTACGGTCCCTATAGTCCTCTGTTCCGCGTGAGACGTGCCCAAGGGCCAGCTTTCTCTGGCTACGGCTTTCACTTACCCCCGGGAGACTCACTGCGATGTGGCATGTGTTTCGTACGATCGGCGGACCGAAGCGGAGTCACAGGTCGAAGCCGCAACGACCAGCGATGGGTGTCGAGGGCCTGGAACGCAGGGAATTGCTGACCGGAGGGAGCGTCGTGGGCTCCGGGGCCACGGTGTACGTCATCCCCGCCCCCAGCGGACCCAACATCACGACCGTCTCGTATCAGTCTCAAAACGGGACGAGCATGGTCAACGTCAACCTCAATGGGACTAACTATGACTTCAACGCATCCAATTTTACATCCCTGGAGTACCTCGGTTACATCGCCACTGGCTCCCAGATCTTCAGTGACAGTACGAGCCTTCAGGTGACCGCGTTCGGCGGCTCCGGCTCGAACCTCTTCGAGGGCGGCTCCGGCGAAGACATCTTCATCGGGGGGACCGGAAGCAACACCTTCGATGCCGGGACCGGGTTCGATATTCTCGAAAGCGGCTTCGGTAGCAACACGTTCAACGAAAACGCATCCGGATCGGGGATGATCGAGGAATTCGGCTTCTCCAATACGATCAATTCCCAGCCCGGCGCAACCGGAAATTATGCTGTCATGTATTTCTAAATCAGGTCGGGCTGCGGGAAACCGATGGGCCGGTGGCCCTGGCTGTCCCGGTGTTTTGGGCATCGGCCCCGGATTCGCCTTCTCGCGGGTCCAGCAGAGCCGGTTCCAAACGGCCCCCCGGCTCGATGCCGTCCTGCGCCTTCATCGTCGGCCGATGGAATGTCGCGGAAAGTCGGTGCCTCATGCCAGGTCGGTGCAAGCTCGGTGTCAGGTCGACCGGGGCCAACCGCCGGGCCGCTACGAGGTGGACGAGATCCGGGCCTACCCGTTCCTCTCGGAGCAAACGAGCCGGGCATCGGTGTCGGGATCGTGCATCCGGCCGGAGGTCACGGAGGGCCTGCGTCGGCGTCGGACGGCGTATCCGGTCGTCGTGAGGAATCCAATGACGAGGAGGACGCACCCGGAAGGTTCGGGGACAGCGCTCTTATACGTAACGTAGTCCCCGATCACGTTGCCTCCGGAGATGCCAGTTACATCGCTGTTTATAGCTCCGGGAAGGGCGATCGTGGTGTACGTCGTCCCGTTGTACAGGAAGCCGTATTCGCCCTCAACGCTGCGATAGTACCCGATCACGTTGCCTCCGGAGACGCCAGTTGCATAAACGAATAGAGCTCCAGGCGGGGCGATCGTGGTATACGTCGTCCCGTTGTAC
>DAHZZC010000208.1 GCA_027435495.1 Planctomycetales bacterium | reverse complement strand
AAGGACCGTTGTAATGGCTCGTGTAGGAGCCAGCTCCAGCTGGCGACCCGGACGAAGCGGAAGGTGACGCGTGGATCGCCGGCTGGAGCCGGCTCCTACAAAGGTTTTCGACCTGTCGGAATCGGAAGGTTTCGCGTGGATCGCCGGCTGGAGCCGGCTCCTACAAGGGGCCATCGACCTGTCGGAATCGGAAGGTGACGCGTGGATCGCCGGCTGGAGCCGGCTCCTACAAAGGTTTTCGACCTGTCGGAATCGGAAGGTATCGCGTGGATCGCCGGCTACAAGGGTTTCCGTCGATCTTTCGCCTCGGATCAGTCCATCCGCCCCAGTCGCACCCGATCCGATCGCCGTCGCGTCGATCGCCTGTATCAGATAGACCTGGAAGAAGCCAGGGAAAGCGTGCGAAACGCCGACTGGCGCCGAGCTGGCTCCTACACAGGACAGAGGCGCTCAGGCGTGGCTGATCCCAACGACCTTGAGGATTCGCTTGCCGCGAGGAACGGGGACCTCAACCTGTTCGCCGATCTGCTTGCCAACCAGCGCCTGGCCAATCGGGCCGGTGATCGGGATCTTGTCCTGGTCGGGATCTTCCTCGCCGGGTCCGACGAGGATGTAGTCTTCTTCCTCGTTCTCTTCCAGGTCGAGGACGCGGATTTTTAGCCCGAAGGCGGCACGCTCCGTGGTGACCGTCGACTTGTCGACGATGAATGCCTGGCTCAGCTTGTTCTGGAGTTCGTTAATCCGGGCCTGGAGCATCCCCTGGGCCTCGACGGCCGCGTCGAACTCGGCGTTCTCCGAGAGGTCACCCTCGCCGCGGGCGTCGGCGATCTGCTGGGCGATCCGGGGCATGTCCTCGTTCTTGTACTTGTCGAGCTGGGCCTTGAGCTTCTCGTAGCCTTCCTTCGACATGGGGATTCGGTCGGTGGCCATGCGGATCTGCTCCTTCTTTCTGACCTGCCACATCGAATGGCCCCGTCAGCCCTCGCCCGAAGGCAATGGGACCGATGCGGTGCCGCGTCGCTTTGAATGGCGGCCGAACGGGCCGCAACCGATGGGATGCGACGGCGGGACTCCGGACAGCTTGCCGGTTCACCGGGTACGAACTTTCGGGCAGGGAGCCGCGAAGTCGGCCGGTCGTCGCGCCGGATGGGACCCGCTCGCGATCGCCGCGGTAGGTCGGTCTCGAGAAGTCTCCACGCCCAGGATCGTCTCTGCCCGGATCGGTTCTTCCGATCCTATCCGAGCCGTCCGCCCCGAGTCGTCTCGTTCTGTTGTGATGAACAAAAACCGCGGCCGGGGACCCAACCCCTCGCCGCGGTCATTACCTCTGAACTCACCCAGACTAGCTTTCGCGATCCCGCGATGCAAGGGGCCTCTTACTTCCTGGTTCTTTGTTCCTGGAAATTGGTAATGGGTAAGGGGCTCCAGGCTTTCGGGCGGGCGCACGCTCCGAGTCCCGGCATCGGCGTTCCGCCCGGGTTCGCCCCGCGGCACCCTCGGTTCCGAGATCCGCGAAAGCGTACCAATTACCAATTACTATTCATGCCGTAACGCTTCGATCGGGTCCATCATGGCGGCACGGCGGGCGGGATAGATGCCGAAGAGGATGCCGATGGCGACCGAGATTCCGAAGGAGAGGATGACGGAGCTGCCGGTGACGATGGCCTTCTGGTCCTGGATGAAGAAGACGATCAGGCTGGGGATGATGAAGCCGACCGCGACGCCGAGCAGACCGCCGACGCCGGAGAGGACGACGGTCTCGATCAGGAACTGCTGGGTGATGTCGCGTTGTTTGGCTCCCAGGGCGCGTCGGATGCCGATTTCGCGGGTTCGCTCGGTGACGGTGGCCAGCATGATGTTCATGATGCCGATTCCGCCGACCAGGAGCGAGATGGCGGCGATGGTTCCCAGGATGATCGCGAACTGGCGGGCCTGCTTCTCCGCCTGGAGGAGCAGGTCGTACGGGACGGTCATCTCGACGTCCTTCTTGGAGTGATATTTTTCGTACGAGGCCTGGACCAGTGGGACGGTTGGGAGGACGTCGTCGATGGTTTTGACCTGGAGGGTGATCTGGCTGAGCTGGGTTTCCTCGGCCTGGCGCGAGCCGGATCGCATGTCGACGATACGTTCGCCGAACCGGAGCCGGCAGGTGTTCAGCGGAATGTAAACATCCTTGTTGAAGTCCTGGGCGGCGAGGCTGCCGCCGATTCCGGCCGAGCTTGCGCGTTCCGCGGTCACGCCGATGACCGTGTAGTAGTCGTTGCCCAGCTTCACCGACTGGTTGAGCGGGTTCTCGTAGGGGAAGAGCTGCTCCGCGGTCTTGTGCGCGAGGACGGCGAAGTTCTGGTACTTCTCGTTGTCCGACGCCTTGAGGAACCGGCCCTTTTCCAACTGAAGGAGGTTGAAGTCGGCGTAGTCCTCGGTGGTGCCGACCACCCGGCCCTCGATCGAGTGCGGTCCGCGGCGGATCTGCTTGCGGATCTCGCGGATCGGCAGGATCTTCTTGATGGTTGGGATGGTGTCGACCATCCGGTCGTAGTCGGCGTATTTCAGACCGTAGTTCAGGATCATCGCCGGGCGGCCGGAGGCCGAGGCCTGCGCCTCGTCGCTTGGCTTGACCGATCGGATGATGATATTGGTGGCGCCGAGGGCCTGGATCTGGTCCTTGGCGTCGCGGCTGGTTCCCTCGGCGATGGCGAGCATGGAGATCACCGCCGCGACGCCGAAGACGATCCCCAGCACAGTCAGGCCCGACCGCAGCTTGTGCAGCAGCAGGCTTTTCATCCCCAGTTTCAGCCCGCGCCAGATGCGACCCATGGTTCCTCGCTCCCGGTGGTCAAACCTCGCGATACCTGACTCTCACTCTCGGCCGGCGCTGGCACCTGCGGCGGTCGGATCGGTCGTCTCCCAGGCCGGCGCCGGCGAGGGGCCGTTCAGGTGGGCGGTTCCGATCAGGGCGGTCGCGGCCTGTTGCATCCGCTTGCTCGGGCCGTCCTCGACGATCTGGCCGTCCCGCATTCGGATGATCCGCTTGGCGTGCTCGGCGATGTCTTCCTCGTGGGTGACCATGATGATGGTCTTGCCGGAGTCGTTCAGGTTGCCGAGCATTTCCATGATTTCGTGGCTGGTCCTGGTGTCGAGGTTGCCGGTCGCCTCGTCGGCCAGGATCACGTACGGGTCGTTGATGAGCGACCGGGCGATCGCGACACGCTGCTGCTGACCGCCGGAGAGCTGCGCCGGCCGGTGGTCCAGCCGGTCGCCCAGTCCCACCAGCTTCGCCATCTCCACCGACCGCTCCTCAGCCTCGGGGGCGATCTCGCCCGAGCCCTGGTAGGTGAGCGGGAGCTGGATGTTCTCCAGGACCGTGTACTGCTGGATCAGGTTGTACGACTGGAAGATGAAGCCCAGGTAGCGGCTTCGGATTTCCGAGAGCTCGTCGTCGTCGAGCTGGGCGATGTCGCGACCGCCGAGGTAATACTCTCCGCTCGTCGGCCGGTCGAGGCATCCGAGCAGGTTGAGCATCGTGCTCTTTCCCGAGCCCGAGGCTCCCATGATCGCGATGTATTCGCCTGGGTAGAAATCGACCGAGACCCCGCGCAGGGCGTGGACGGTGACGGTCGTGGCGGCCTGCGACCGGCGGTGGAGGAGTCCTCCACCGCCGCCGCTGTGCCCCATCACGTAGGTTTTGACCACGTCGACCAGCTTGACGATCGGCTTCGAACCAGGGGCCGCCGACGTGGTTCCGTTGAGAAACGCGCTCACTGGTCGCCACCTCCCGGTGGTCCGCCCCGGCGACCTCCGCCGAAGCCGCCGCCTGGTCCGCCTGGTCCACCTGGTCCACCTGGTCCGCCGCCGAAGCCACCGCCGGTGCCGAAGCTTTTCATCCGCTCGATCATCTGGTCGATCTGGTCTTCGGGCATACCGGCCTTCTTGAGGATGGCCTTTTTCTCTTCATCCGAGGCGGAGCGGAACTTGGCCCGGTCGGCCGGGTCCATCTTCTGGAAGATCGGGTTGCCGCCGCGGCCCCCCTTCTTCTTGGCCGCGGGACCGCCCTTGCCTGGAGCGCCACCCTTGCCCTCGGCGCCCGGAGGACCGTCCTTGCCCGGTGCCGCCTCGACCTTGCCGATCCCCTGGGTGGCGCCGGTGTTCTTGAAGAGTTCGCGCTGCTCATCCTGGGTCATCAGCGAGATGGGGTTGAGCACGATCACGTCGCCGTCGGAGAGGCCCTTGGTGACCTGAACCATTCGGTCGTTCGAGGGGCCGAGTTCGACGTCCACGCGCTGGTAGTTATCGCCCTGTTTCTTGGTGATGTGGTACTTGCCGCCGTACTGCAAAACGGCCTGCACGGGGACGCTGAGCACGTTTTCCAGTTGGTCGACCAGGATCTTGACCTCGGCGGTCATTCCGGGGCGGAGGCCCTCGGTTGGGTTGGTGATCGCGATCTTGGTCGTGTACACCTTGATATCGGAGCTAAAGAAGTTGCTTGCGTCGGGCAGGGGTGCGACCTCGGAGATTCGCCCTTCGAGTTGTTGCTCGGCGAAGGCATCGACGCGGATCTGGGAGCGGAGGCCGGGCTTGATCTTGTCGACCTGGGCCTCGTGGACCTTGGCGTTGACCTGCATCCGGCCGATGTCGGGGATGCTGATCACCTTCTGACGCTCGCGGACCTGCGCGCCTTCCTCGATCTGGGACTGGTTGCTCCCCCACATCCGGGAGGGATCGTTGGCGTAGACGACGAGTCCGTCGATCGGGGCGATGAGTGTGCAGTTGGCGATTTGCTTTTCGAGCTTGTCTTCCTTGGACTTCTCCAGTTCCCAGGTCGCCTGCTTCGCCAGTTCGTCGGAGTGGGCCTTCTTGACCTCGCTCTCCAGTTCCTTGATCGTCTTTTCCTTGGTGTACTTTTCCAGGACGTCGAACTGGCTCTGGGCCTGCTCCAGGGCGAACTTGGCCTTCTGGTAATTGAGTTCCTCGGACTTCTTGGTCGAGATCGAGACGTACCCCTTCTCGGCCATCCGGGTCGCCCATTCGAGCCGGTCCTCGGCCCGGACGAGGTCAGACTCGGCCAGCTTGATCTGTCCCTGGTAGTTCTGCTTGTCCTGAACGTAGGTTCCCTCGACGTACTCTCTCACAGAGATCTCGGCGACCTCGCGGGTGAGTTTGGCGTTGAGGTAGTTGGCCTCGGCGCTTTTGGTCGTGATCCGCTGGTTGATGAGCTGGTCTTTGAGGGAGGCCGAGTCGAGCTCGGCCAGGAGTTCGCCTTTTTTGACCCGGCTTCCCTCGGAGACGATCTTGATGATCGTGGTCCCGCCCTCGACGTTGCAGTAGACGTCGATGTTCTTGCTGCTTTCGAGGGCACCTCGGGCGTCGATCGCGATTTCCAGGTTTCCCGAGTGGACCGTGTAGGGGATGACCCCGCCGGTCGGCCCGAAGAAGAACCCCTTGATCGGCTTGCTCATCCCCGGGACGCTCCAGACGGCGATCCCGCCGACTCCGAGCGCCACGACAAGCAAGCCCGCGAAGACCTTACCCGCCGAGATTCGGCGGCGGCGGCGGGACGGCTTCGGCGTCGCCGGCAAGTCCCGGACGAGCGTTGACGCTCCCCCCGCCGGCGGGGGTGAGGATGGGCCCGTGGTACTGGGTAGGGAAAAGTTCACGAAACGCCTCCCATTCGTCGTAAGGCAGGGTGCCGATGTCGCGATAAAAGATCAGGCGGTTCTGCTGGTAGGTCTCGTACGAGGTAATCAACTGAATCTGCGACCCGTACGACGCGCCCTGGAAATTCAGGAGGTTGGTCGTCTGTGTCGCCGCATTGGCCGACTGGGCCAGACCCGAGCCCCCCGACGCCGGTGGCGCGACGATCTGCTCGAAAGCCTGATCCTTCAGCCGGACGTTCAGCTCATAGTTGCGCTTGTTGATCTCGTAGTTGATGTAGTACTGATGCACGGCACGCAGGTCCTGGCGGAGCTGGATTTTCAGGTCGTCCTCCGCGGTCATCAGGTTGCGTCGTTGACGCTGGTAGGTGATGAGGGCTTGCCGGAACGCGTTCCGCTCGGTCATCCGGACCAGGGGTAATTCGGTCTGGAGGACCAGGCTGAAGTTCTTGGCCTGGCTGAGGAAGGCGAACGGGTTGGTGGTGTAGGGGCCGGTGTAGGTATTGTTGGTCAGCGTGATGTTCAGCACGCCCTTCAGCGCGTTGGCCGCGACCCGGATTTGCCGCCAGGCGTCGTAGAGTTCGGCCCGGGCATTCATGAGATCCATTCGGTATTCGAGGCCGACCCGGACGGCCGCCTGGAGCAGGTCTTCCAGCCCGTCCTCGTCCTCGGGAACGAAGCTCGACCCCGCCGAGGCCCGGTAGTTTCGGTAGATCCCGAGCACGGATCGGCCGTCGATGTCGAGATCCGGAAGCTGGGGCAGCTTGCCAATGATCCCGGGAAGCTCGTTCAGGTTGCGTTCGGGTCTCCTCTGCCATTTGTCGATCGCGTTGAAGACGTCGTAGAACGGCTTGCCGAGGAACGTCTGATCCATCACGATCGGGGTGTCGGGGGGTATCCCCAGCTCGACCTTGAACTGGTCGAGCTGATACCGATACGTCAGCTTGTCGGAGTAAAGCCGATACCGCGCCCCGATGAGCTGCGACATCGTCTGGTCCACCTGAAGCTGAGAGAGTCCCGACGACTCGCCCTGGATCAACTCCTGATACAGTTTAACCAAACTCTCGTAGAAGGCCACATTCCTCCGGTCAATCTCGACCTGCACCACGTTGAACGCGGCCGGGATGAACCCGATCGTCGGGTCCACGTTCCCGCCGCTGGTGAACCCGGCGAGCTGGAACGTGTTGCCGAAGTTCTGCACCGTCCCGCCCGTCAGCGTCACCACGAAGAACTGCTGGCGGAACTGCGTGAATGCACGCACCTGGTAGAGCAGGTTTCGCTCGGCCTGGGTGAGCGGCTCGAGCACCACGGCCCGCCCCGCCCCGCGGAGCAGTGGCTGGTAGAAGCTAATCGGGAGGGCGGAGAGGACTGTCGGCTGCCTCGGGTTCTTCCCCGCGAAGTTGAACACCAGCTCGTTGGCAAAGCCCATCAGAAGCTGACCGCCCGAACTGAACAGTTTGCCGACGCCGGCCACCGTCCCGATGTTCATCGTCGAGACCTGGCCCGTCGGCGCGAACCGCGTGGCATAGGTGAACGAATTCGCGGTGCTCAGGCCGCTCGCGGTCGCGAACGAGCCGCCGCCGCCGGAGCTGCCCTGCGGCACGCCCGTCACCGGTGAGAGTCCCGCGTAGAACTGCGGCTCGAACGCGAACCGCTGCTGTGTCACCGGGAGTGCCGAGAGGTACAACTGCTCAAGCTGGTACTGATAATACCGAGCATTGATCAGGGCCAGCAACCAGGAGCGCTGCATATCGAGACGAAAGGCTTTCAATCCCTTGGGGAGTCCGGCGGCCTCGGCCTCGTCCATGGGGGGGATCTCGGGGACGAGGACGCCGTAGAGTTTGATGGCCTGTTCCCGATTCATCCGGCCGGCCTCGTTGATTTCCTGGCGGTCGAGAGGCGCGCCGGGGATGGCGGGCAGATTTCGGATATCGGGATCAAGAGTGCCTGGGCGTCTGGTCGGGCCGGACGGCTGGCCGCCGTAGCCTTCGCGGGGTGCTGGACCGGACGACTGGCCACCGTAGCCTTCGCGGGGTGGTGGACCGGACGACTGGCCGCCCGGGCCGGTCTGGCCGCCCACGCCGACCTGGGTGGTCTGGGCGACGGCTCGATCCTGGGTCCGGGAGCGGGCGACCATCCGATCCTTCCCGCCCGTGGGGCTGGTGGGGGATGCGACGGGCTGGGAGAATGGGGATCGCGGCGGCGGGATCTGGGGCCGGCGCCGGTCGGTTGCGCCCTTCGCTACGGATATGGGCGTCGAACGGGCCGTTTTGGTCCCCGAATTCGGCGAGGTTCCGCCGTCCTGGAGCCGGACGACCGGGAAGGTGACGCCGTCTCGGGGTGTCGGGGTAGAGCTGGCGGAGGGACCGGGTGGTCCGGCCGAGGGCGCCGCCGCGCCGGGTGGATTGAGGGGTGTAGGCGGCGGGATGGGAGGCGCTGGTCCGGCGGGGGTTCCGGTTCCGGGCGCGACGTCGGCGTTGGGGTCGGGGCGGCCGTATCCGCCGGGCGGCATGGGTGGGCGAACGCCGCCGAAGGTGGCCCGGCCGGACTCGGCCTCGATCGGCATACCGGTGGCGCCGGCGGGTTGGTCGGCGTCGATGGCGCGATTGGGATCGATGATTCCGCCGGGCTGGTACGGGTCGGCCATACCGGGGTAGGGCTGGAACGGCACGCCGGGCCTCGAGGCGGGGTCAGTGCTGAGCGAGGGTGGGACGCCGCCGAAGCCGAGGTTTTCCGGAAGGTCGACACCGGGTGCCCCGGGTGGCGGGACGGGTCGGCCCTCGGCGGCGGCGGTTTCCAGATCCTGGCGTCTCCAGTTTTCCAGGAGTTCGAGATATCCGGTTCCCTCGGCCGGTACGATCAACCGATTGCTCGGCCACTGGGGGACGGGCGAGAGCGCCTCGGTCGCGACGTCGTCGGGCGGCGCGGGCGGGGCGTCCTGGTCGTAGGGATCGGCGAACCGGGAGAGCGCGGGCGACTCGACCGAGAAGGAATCGAGGCGCCAGCGGGGATCGCGGCTCTTTTCGAAAACGGCTTCCGAGACATCCTGGTTGGCCCATTCCCGGAAGAACTCGCGGGTGCAGCCCGCCTGCGAGCCGAGAGCCAGGCCGGCCATCGCCGCCAGGGCGAACCGCCGGCCCTCGGCGCCGGCCCTCCGAATCCTCCGTGCGTTCATGGATCTCGCCTCGACACCGGGAATGGGCCGCCCCGGGCGAGAATCGCGCCCGAGATCGGCCGGTTGGACGTCGTCGTCGCGGCCCGCCCCGGCGGACCGCCGCTTCTGACCGGGAACCACCGAGGGGCCGGGATCGAGACCGGTCCGTCGATCGCGGGACCGATCCCGACCCCTCGCCGGGGGTTCCGTCTTCGCGATCTATATCGGGCCTGCGGGTTGACGCGGTTGAGCGGAAAAGGCGTGAGGCGACTCCCGCGACGAATCCTGACTTGACGAATGGTTTGGAGTCGATACCACCCCTGGTCCGAAATTGCAGAGGGTAAAGGCGGGGCCCAGGCGACGGAGTGCCGCCGGGCCGATTCCCGCGCGGGCGGTTGAGGATCGACTCTAGGCGCCCCCCGGCGGTCCCGCCCCAAGGATATTTGAGGAGGGAGTCTCCCATGTTCTTCGGCAATCGCCGAACTCAGCGGACGATCGCGGGCCGGCGCCCGTCGGTCGGCAGTCGCCCGCGGTTCGAGTCCCTTGAGGACCGGACGCTGCTCTCGATCGACCTCGGCGTCACGACGCCGACGGCCAATCCCCTGATCGCCACCGCCCCCTATGGCATGGGCTTCGCCGGTGGGACCACCCTGCCGGGGACCACCAACACGACCGTCAGTCAGGGGGGGGCCGGCTGGAGTGTCTCCGACGTCGGAAACGTCACCGGCACCGGCTATGACAGCTTTGTCATCGGCGCCCCAACCGTCTCGACCTTCAGCACCATTGGTTCCGGCGCCAATTCTGCGGCCTATCTTATTTTTGGATCACAATCCGTCGGCATCTCCTCGATCACCGACTGGATCGGCAAGACTCCCTCGGGGGCCTATCAGTACACCGCCAACAACCGCGTCGGCGACCTCAGCCAGCTTGGGACAACGCCTCAGTCGAACCCGATCAGTGGCTCGACCAACCTGCCGTTCCCGTTTGCGGGCGTGGCCTTCACCACCACGGCGTCTTCTCAGCTTGGCGAGTCGGTCTCCTCGGTGAAGCTGGGCAATACTTACGGGATTCTCCTGGGCGCCCCGGGTGCCAATGACGTCAACAATGCCAATCCGGGCACAGGTCGTGCCTACCTGATCACCGGAAACTTCGCCAATTTCGTCGGCCAGACGGTGAACCTCGACAACCCGAGCCAGTATTCCGGCCTGACGATCTACACCTTCGTCAACAATGCCACCAGCGGCAGTCTGGGCTACTCGGTCTCCGGCGGATTCAACATCTTCGGCGACGGGAACTCGGACGTGATCCTCGGCGCTCCGAACGCGAGCTATGGAGCGACGACCGGGACCGGCGTCGTGTATGCCCTCTCGACGGCTCTGCTCTCCGGGAGCACGTCGACGATCAACGTCTCGACCATCGGCCAGACCGGCACCCAGAGCGCCATCCTCACGGGAGCGAGTTCCGGGAGCCAGGCCGGCTGGAGCGTCGCCGATGGCGGAGACGTCAACGGCGGGACCTCGGGCGGCAACAATATCGACGATCTCCTGATCGGTGCCCCCTCGCAAAACGGCTCGGGCGCTGCGTTCCTGGTGTACGGCGGGAGCAATCTGGCCAACCTCGCCCAGACGGTCACCGTCAACGGCTCGAACGTCCGGTACATCAACCTGGCGAACGTCGGTGCCGCGTCGTCGACCACGGGCGCTGTCCCTGGCGCCACGATTGTCGGCCCGAGCGGTAGCAAGACCGGTTTCTCGGTCAGCTCCGGCGGCGATTTCAACGCCGACGGATTTGGCGATATCCTGATCGGATCGCCCAATTATTCCTCCAGCTCCACGTTGACGAATCAGGGCCTGGCCACGATCCTTTACGGAGCCCCGAGCAGTTCGGGAGCCTACCTTTCGGGCGTCTTCAACCTGGCGACGCCCCCCTCGGCGATCTCGCCGCTGTATCTCCAGGGGGCCTTTGCCGGCTCGCTGGCCGGCTACGCTGTTTCGCAGGTTGGGTTCATCAACGCGAGCCAGCCCAGCTCGATTCTGGTTGGATCGCCGGGCTATAACAACAACTCCGGGACGGCCTATCTGATCCCCGGCCGGGCGGGCGGCCTGACCGGTAGTCAGTCGCTTTCCAACGCCGAGAGCGCTCCGATATCGGGCGTTCAGTTCCTGCTGAGCACTCCCAACTCGCCGACCACCTCGCCGTCGTTCTTCGGGGCCTCGGTCTCCAGCCGGTTCCAGACGACCAGCTTCACCGCCGACGGCGACTCGCGCCAGGACTTCATCATCGGTGCCCCGGGTTACGATGGCACCCAGAACGCCGCGCGTAACCTCGCAGGCGGTGCGATGATCGTTCAGGGCGGGCTGATCAACGTCCCGATCCCGGCCGCCAATCAGATCACGGTGCCGATCACCGTCGGGGCTCCGCTGACCTCGGCGACGATCAATGCGACGACTCCGGCCAACCTTCAGATTTACGTCTACGGAACGACCTCCAACGGGGTGACCTTCCAGCCGACGACCGACATCAACGTCAAGACGGTGAAGGTCAACGGGATCGCGTTCCCGAACGCCTCGCTGACCGCCGACACGAACAAGGCCAACTGGGTTGGCGGGATTCAGGACGCGATCATCACGATCTCGCCGCGATCGTCGCTGGGTCTTCAGGCTGGCAGTCGGACGATCACCCTGACGGGCAACACCACGACGACCTCGCCGTTCACCGGCGAGGCGTTCACCGGCTCGGCGACGGTCTCCGTCACCGGGAGTAGCGGTGGCGGTGGCGGTGGCGGTGGTGGTGGCGGCGGCCTGGTGGCGTCTGCGGCCGGCGGACCGGTCCTCCAGACCACCTATGTCACTCACTTCGGCCCCAGCCAGTACGTCCCGACGATCGCCGCTCTCTCGAGCTACAACTACGCTCCGATCCCCCTGAGCGTCGCCCTGGCCCAGTATCGGCCGAGTCTTCCGTTCGCCGATCGTCTCTACAACTTCAACCACCCGACGAAGCACCTGAAGAACTACCTGGGGATCCGGGACAGCTACACCGCTCCGACGGGCCAGGCCACCGGGATCTTCATGGCCGGGCAGCACGGCAAGTTTACCGTCCACATCTTCCTGGACAACCAGATCAACGACCGAGCGTTGTTCCACGTCGGCAAATCGTATTCCTGGACCCACCACGTTCCGAAGAGCCACGATGCGGGTGTCTACACCGGCGTCGTCCCGATCCAGCTCACGCAAGAGAGCATCTCCAACGTTCCCGGTGTGAAGGCCAACGGCACCCGACAGGTTGGACATACCCCGACCCGCGCCGTCTCCTTCAACACCAACTCCCTCCGTCGCGGCGGTGGCTCGCCCTAAGTCCAGGGTCGTCTGATCGCTTCGCGTCGTCCTGGCTGACCAGGCGGGGCGGCTGTCGCGAGCGCCTTCCCCGGTGCCCGACGACGGCCGCCCCGTCCGCGCTTTCCAGGCTATTGATTCGCAACAATTTTTGACAACCGCTGCGAGAGCCGTTCGAGGGCGGGCGAGCGGTCGTATCGGTCGAGGTGGACGTTCAGGAGGCTGTAGCCGTCGGCCTGCTGGAGGGCGGCGGCGAGGGCGGCATCGAGCTCGGCGACGGTGCGGACCTCGAACCCGACTCCGCCGCCGACGACCTCCGGGATGCGGTGATAGGCCCAGTCGCCGATGTCGTTGAACGACCCTTCGAGCAGGTGCCGCTCGGTCGTGTACCCGTGGTTGTTTAGCAGGACGATGATCGGGTTGAGCCGGTGTCGGGCGATGGTGGAGAGTTCCATTCCGGTCATCTGGAAGGCGCCGTCGCCCACGACGACGAGCGCCCGTGATCTGGGATTCGCCATGCTCGCCCCGACCGCGGCCGGCACGCCGAAACCCATCGACGTGTAATACGCCGGGCTGAGGAACTCGGTCTGGCGGTGCATCTCCAGGTCGGTGGCGCCGAAGAGCGAGTCGCCGATGTCGGCGATCACGGTCATCTCGGGCGAGCCGGCGAGCATCCGGTTGAGCCGGGCGAACAGCACGCGCGAGGTCATCAAATCGGTCGGCTTCGGATCCTCGGCACCGGCGAACGGGTTGGTGCGTGCAGGGATCGGGATGGGCTGTTTCGCGGCTGGCTGGCGGTCGATCAGGCCGCGGATGAAGTCATCGAGCCGGACGTCCTGATAGTGATGATGGTGGATCCTGAGGTCCTCGCTGGTCGCGTCGATGCAGCGTGAGGGATCCAGCCGGGCGGTGAAGATACCGAGGTTGATATCGGTGAGGAAGCAACCGAGCATCAGCACGCAGTCGGCCGACTCGACCAGTTCGGTGACCTCGGCGCACCCCATGGCGCCCTCATAGATTCCGGCAAAGAGGGGATGGGCCTCGGAGATCACGCTCTTGCCGAGGATGGTGGTGGCGATGGGGATTCCGGTCGACTCGGCGAGTCGGAGCAGTTCGTCCTGAAGGCCGAAGCGGTGGATTTCGACATCGGCGAGGATGACGGGCCGGTCGGCCGAGGTGAGGAGCCCAACGGCCTCGTCGATGGCCTCGCGGAGGGCGTCGGGATCGCTGGGCGGCGGCCCCTCGGGCGGACGATGCGGCCGCACCTGCCGCGTCATGACCTGGTCGCGTGGTAATTCGATGTAGACCGGCCGCTTGTAGCGGACGGCGGCTCCAAGGACGCGGTCGATCTCGCGAAGGGCGGTTTCGGGATGATCGAGCACGGTCGAGGCCACCGTGATCTTCTCGAAGACCTCGAACTGGGTTTCGAAGCCCTTGACCTTGTGGTGGAGGAGCGGGTTTCGGGCTCGCTCCGAGAGTCCCGGCGAGCCAGCCAGGACGATCACCGGGGATTTCTCGGCGTAGGCCCCGGCGATGCTGTTGCAGGCGCTCAGCCCGCCGACGCAGTACGTCACGCAGATGCATCCCAGCCCGTTGACCCGAGCGTAAGCATCGGCGGCGAACCCGGCGTTGTCCTCGCGAGTCGTCCCGACAAGCTGGATCGGGCTCTCTTCGAGCAGTTTGTAGAGCTGCAAGACGTAATCGCCGGGGATGCCGAAGACGTGCCCGACGCCGAGGGCCTGGAGGCGATCGATCAGATACTGCCCGACGGTCGTAAGAGCCGGGGGCATCTCGACGGACGATCGGGCCGCCGCCCCGTCGCTACCGGCCGCCTGCTGCATCGCTCTGGTCGCCATGGCCTGTCTCCTCGCGATAGGCGGGCGCCGCCGGAGGTCAGGGAGGCGCCCTTCCGGACCCGCACGACCTCTCTTACGATTATAGTCGATCTTGGCGGGGGCGTCAGTAACCAGAGGTCCGTAGCCGGCCGTCCCGACTCGATTCGCGCGGCCCTCGAATCGGACGGAACACCGGCCGCGCCGGGGACTTCCGACCGATACGACCCGGTTTCTCAGGCCCGTTCGTCCAATCCTCTTCAGATTATCCCCGAGAAGCGCCACCCTGAATGGCGTTCGGGGTCCTCCTCGATATAGACTGAAAGCTCGCTCGAATCCGATGCCGTCCTCCCTCATGGCGCACGGATGACAACTCCACCTTGATTCTTCGGGCAACGAGAGGTAGCGCCCGCCGACCGGCGCCCTCAGGATGACACGGAGACTTCCATGCTCGAACGCCTGAAGGTTCAGGGCTTCAAGTCCCTCACCGGTCTGGATGTCGCCTTACCGCGATTAACGGTGTTGTTCGGCCCGAATGCGGCGGGAAAGAGCAACCTGCTCGAAGCGGTGCAGATGCTCTCGCGGATCGGGACGAGTCGAACGCTCGCGGAAGCCTTCTCCGGCCCCATCCGAGGCTACCCACTGGAAACGTTCACCCTCCCCGCCGGTGGGCTCGTGGAATTGCTCCAAAAAGAGGAAGATCATTTCACACTGGAGGCCACGATACGGCATGAGGATGAATCCTACGCCTATCGCATCGGGGTCCGGATCAAGCCGAATTCCGGCAGCATGAGCGTCTGTGACGAATACCTGGCCAGGCTCGGCAAGCAGGGACAACCCCGGGGCAGAGCCGCCATCGAGCAGGTCAACGACCAGCTTCATGTGCGTCGCAAGAGCAAGCCCGCTCACCCTCGCCAGGAACCGCTGGGCCTGAACCATGCTCTCCTCTCC
>DAHZZC010000207.1 GCA_027435495.1 Planctomycetales bacterium | reverse complement strand
GGCGGTTGGATCGGGTCGATGAACTTTGGAGACCGATCATAACCCGCCGTGGGGACGGAGTCGAACCGTCTCCCAACCAAACGTCGGACGAGTTCCTTCGATACGGATCGATCAGGATGTCGGACTTTCCTCCGGCCTGGTCCTTTGGGGAGACTCGGGTGGTGAGGGTGGCCCCTCGCCTCCGGGATGGTCCTCGGTCCCGGCCTCGGGGAGACCCTTCGGCAGGGCCCAGGACGGACGGAATCGCCTGTCCATCAGGCGATCGATGTCGTGGAAGGTGACGGATCCATCCCCATCGGTGTCGGCCTCGTGGACCATCCGGGCGACCTCGTCGGCCGTGACCCGTCCGTCGCGGTCCGTATCGGCCGCGACGACAACGTGGAAGCCCGACGACCAGATCCCATGAGGGATGCCCACGTTCGGCGGTTGGTGGGGCGGTCCTTGAGCTTGGGGGCCACGCGCAGGGCCGGATCCATTCTGCGGGACCGGACCCTCCCCGGTCATCCACGCAGTCTCCCTGTGCTGGATATATCCAGCCACGAGGAGCATCCCCGAGGCGACAGCCCCGAAGGCTAGATTGCCGACGAACGATGTCGAGGGAGACGATTTCCTCCGCCCGAGCGCGTAGATCCCGGCAACAACGGCCGCGATCGCCACGTCGAGGAGGATCGCCGCGATCAACTCCTCGGGTGTCCGGCCGAGCACGGCATCCGCGATCGATTTGAGGAACCTCATGAGATTTCAGACCCTCCAGGCCAACGATCGGTTGAAAGTCGGTCTCTCAAAGATTCGGCTGTCTCTAACTAAAGATGCGGGACTCGGGCGAGGTCAGTGCGGTCGATCCAGCGCATGGCGGGGCCTTTCGAGATGAAGCGACGTCCCGCGGGTCCACACCGCGACCGTCGACGTCCCCATGGGAAAGAGATGCGACATCCCGAGCAATCCGGCGCCCGCCCCGATGTATTTTTTCGGAGGAGCTTGGCCGGCCCCGCTCTTGCGAACTCGTCGGCACCGTTCATCTCGCGCCCGGGAATGCCTTTTCCTCGGCCGGGCCGTCGCTTAGAATGACTACCCCACCGGGCCGCGTCGGCCTCGCGGCGCCCGGGGCAGAGTTAGCCCCTGAACCCGAGGACCGAACAGGAGCCCCGAGATGACCGTCCGGACCGATCAGAGCCCCGCGATCAAGTCGCCCAAGCATGACCTCGACGAGCTCTGTATCAACACGATCCGCACCCTCTCCATGGATGCTGTCCAGGCGGCGAACTCCGGGCATCCCGGCACGCCGATGGCGCTGGCACCGGTCGGGTACTACCTCTGGCAGTATCTTCTGAGATTTGACCCCGAAGACCCGATCTGGCCCAATCGCGACCGCTTCGTCCTCTCCGCTGGCCATGCCTCGATGCTGCTCTATTCGCTTTTGCACCTGGCTGGCGTCAAGTCCGTCAGCAAGGAGTATGAGCCCCTCGGCGAGCCCTCCGTGCCGCTCGACGCGATCAAGGCCTTCCGCCAGTTGCACAGCCGGTGCCCAGGCCACCCCGAGTACCGATGGACCTCCGGCGTCGAGACGACCACCGGCCCACTCGGCCAGGGCCTGGCGAACAGCGTCGGCATGGCGGTGGCTTCCCAGTGGATGGCCACCTACTTCAACAAGCCCGGTTTCGAGGACCTGATCGACTTCAACGTCTATTCGATCTGCGGCGACGGCTGCATGATGGAAGGGGTCTCCTCCGAGGCTGCCTCGCTCGCCGCCCACTGGAAGCTCTCCAACCTCTGCTGGATCTACGACAACAACCACATCACCATCGAGGGGAACACCTCGCTGGCCTTTTCCGAGGATGTCGCCACCCGGTTCCTCGGCTACGGCTGGAACGTCACCCGGGTCGGCGATGCCAACGACCTCGGGCTGCTCGAGCGGGCCCTGACCTCCTTCCGCGACGAGAAGGACCGGCCGACGCTCATCATCGTCGACAGCCACATCGGATGGGGCTCCCCCAACAAGCAGGACTCTCACTCCGCGCACGGCGAGCCACTCGGTGAGGAAGAGGTCCGGCTGACCAAGCTGGCCTACGGATGGCCAGAGGACGCTAAATTCCTCGTTCCGGACGGTGTCTACGAGCACTTCCGCGAGGGCGTCGGCGCTCGTGGCAAGAAGCTGCGCGACGCCTGGTTCGACCGCCTCAAGGGGTATCGAGCGAAGTATCCCGAACTTGCCGACCAGCTCGACCGGATGCAGCACCGCCGACTTCCCGAGAACTGGGACGCCGGTCTGCCGACCTACCCGGCCAATCCCAAGGGGATCGCGACCCGGAACTCGTCGGGGCAGGTTCTTAACGCCTTTGCGAAGAACATCCCCTGGCTGATCGGCGGTGCCGCCGACCTGGCCCCATCGACCAAGACCCGGCTGACCTTCGAGGGCGCCGGCGATTTCGAGGCGGACAACTACGGCGGACGGAACTTCCACTTCGGCGTCCGCGAGCATGCGATGGGGGCCATCCTCAACGGGATGGCAACGGTGAAGGTCCGGCCGTACGGCTCTGGCTTCCTGATCTTCAGCGACTACGGACGGCCCGCGATCCGGCTCGCCGCGCTGATGGAACTGCCGGTCATCTACGTGTTCACCCACGACTCGATCGGCGTTGGCGAGGACGGCCCGACCCACCAGCCAGTCGAGCAACTCCCCTCGCTTCGCGCGATCCCCGGTCTGATCGTGATCCGACCGGCCGACGCCAACGAGGTCATCGAGGCGTGGAAGGTGATTTTGCAGCTCCACCACCAGCCGGCCGTCCTTGTACTGACCCGCCAGGACCTGCCTACCCTCGATCGGACGAAATACGCGCCGGCCTCGGGCCTGGCTCGGGGCGCCTACGTTCTGGCCGATGCCCCCGGTGGCAAACCAGAGGTTCTTCTGTTGGCGACTGGAAGCGAAGTTTCGCTCTGCGTCGAGGCTCACGAGCGGCTCGTCACCGAGGGAATCCGGTCGAGGGTGGTGAGCATGCCCTCCTGGGAACTCTTCGACGAACAGGACGATGCCTACCGCGACTCCGTCCTTCCTCCAGACGTCACGGCGCGGGTCTCGGTCGAGCAGGCATCGGTCTTCGGCTGGGGGCGCTACGTCGGCTCATCGGGGAAGAGTATCGGCATGCGGTCATTCGGCGCCTCGGCCCCGTTGAAGGATCTCCAGCGCGAGTTCGGCTTCACGGTCGACCGGGTCGTCGCCGAGGCGAAGGCCCAGCTCGACCGTTGATTTGCGGAAATCGAGCACGGCCGGGGACCCGAAGAAGGTTCCCGGCCGTTCTTTCTTCAGGCGATCGCGGGCCAGAGGGTCTCGGCACACCACGAGTCGAACGTGGTTGGGGTCGTCGAGTCCGGCGTCCGGGGCTGGGCGTCGTGCAGCCCTCCCGCCATCGCTCGGAACAGGTCGATCAGTTCCCGGGTGTAGACCTCGCTCGCCCCGAAGCCGAGCAGCACGGACCGGAAGTCCTCCTCCGAGAGCTCTTGATACCGGATCGGACGCCCGAGCACCCGGGTCATCACATCGGCCATCTGGTTCAGGGTCAGGTGCGTCGGGCCGTGGACGCCGACCCCCGTCTGCCCCGTCCACGATCGGTCGCCGAGTATTTCGACCGCCCGCGCTCCGATGTCGCGGGTGGCGCAAACCGGAACGGCAATATCTCCCTTCATCGGATGTGCGAAGATTCCCCGATCGCGGAGCATCTCCACCTGCGAGAGCAGGTTCTCCATGAAGTATCCGCAACGCAAAGCACGAAGGTGGACCCCGGTCGATTCGAGCAACTCCTCGACCTCGAGCGCGGCGCCAATCGGTCCGGAATCCCTGGGCCCTCCACGTCCACCGCTGGAGACCAGGACGAGCCGGCGGACCGACGAGCCCGGCAACGCTTCGGCGAGCGGCCGGCAGAATCTGAGGTAGTATTCCCGGGCCGGGGCCGACATCGTCTCATCCGGCGGGACGCACCAGAACGCGGCCTCGGCGCCCTCCAGCGCGCGGGCGACGACCGAGGGGTCCGCGTGCGTGCCCTCGATCACCTCGACCGAGCCCGGCGCCTCGACCCGGCCCGGATCGCGGGCGATCGCGCGGACTATCTCCCCGGCTTTCACAAGCCCAGCGAGGACCTTGCTCCCGATCTGCCCGGTCGGTGTAGTAACGACGATCATGAAACCTCCATTTCACATGAGTCGATGAGAAATCGTTCGCTCTCGGCTCATCTGCCGAAGTAACTCGGCCTGTCAACGTCGGTGATCAGGCCGGGCTGGTCCGGGCGCCAGCCGAGTTTCTCACTCGTGATCGCGGCAGAGGCCGGTGCGTCGATCACCGCAAACGGCGTGAACCATCCGAAATGCTCGGCGGCCTCCTCGGGTCTACGGCTCACGACCGGAACGCCGAGCCGCCGGCCGATCACCGAGGCAATCTCGCGGAACGGCACGCCCTCCTCGGCAACGCCATGATAGACGGCGCCCGCGGCCCCTTTCTCGAGAGCGAGCCGGTAGAGCCGGGCCGCGTCGAGACGGTGGACCGCGGGCCACCGATTGTTGCCGTCGCCCACATAAGCGGAGACGCCTCGCTCCCACGCGATCCCGATCAGAATTGGGACGAACCCGTGGTCGCCGTCGCCGTGCACCGACGGCGGGAGCCGGACCACGATCGACCGGACCCCGCGCGCCCTCGCGGCCGCCGCGGCCTCCTCGGTGGCCACGCGGGGCCAGGCGTCGGGCCCGGTCCGGGGCAGCGTCTCCTCGGTCGCGATCGGGTTCCCGGCGAGCATCGCCGTCCCGGACGTGACGACGAGCGGTCGATCGAATCCCTCGAGCGCCGAGGCCAGGGCCCCAATCGCATGGCGGTCATCCTCGCAGACCTCGTGGATCCGCGCGAAGTCGTGGATGAATCCCGTGTGAATCACGCCGTCCGACCCGGCCGCCCCGCTCTTCAAGCTCTCCAGGTCGGTCAGGTCGCCGCGATGCACCTCAGCACCCGCCTCGGCCAGGGCCCGCGCCTTCTCATCCGATCGGGCCAGGCCCACGACCTGGTGCCCCGCTCCGATCAGTTCCTGAACGATCGCCGATCCAATGAAGCCCGTCGCACCCGTTACGAAAACACGCATCAGCATCCTCCCTTAGAGATCAATGCAACAGCGCCGACGCACCCGAGGCGGCAACCCCGTCGAGCTCCGCCAGTTCCTCGGGTGAAAGTGACAATCCCCCAGCGTCGAGATTCTCCCGAAGGTGGACGAGCGACGACGTTCCAGGGATCAGCAGAATGTTCAGCGATCGGTGTAGCAACCAGGCCAGCGCCACCTGCGCCGGGGTCGCCCCGAGCCGGGCCGCGACACTCGACAGCGTCTCCGATTGCAGTGGCGTGAAACCGCCGATCGGGAAATACGGAACGTACGCGATCCCCTCGGCAGCCAGTTCATCGATCAGAACGTCGTCTCGTCGATAGGCCACGTTGTACGCGTTCTGCACGCAGACGATCGGCGCGATCCGCCTCGCCTCTTCGATCTGCGTGGCCGTCACCGTGCTGACCCCAATATGGCGGATCAGCCCCTCTCGTTGGAAATCGGCCAGCACTGTCATGGGCTCCTCGATCGAGCCCTCGGCAGGCTCCAGCATCCCGTGCATGCTTCGAAAGTTGACCACGTCGAGGACATCCCGTCCCAGGTTCCGTAGGTTGTCGTGGACCGCCCGCCTCAACTCCTCCCGCGAGAAAGCCGGAATCCACGACCCATCTTCCCCGCGCCGGGCACCCACCTTCGTCACGATGACCAACCCCTCCGGATACGGGTGCAGCGCCCGCCGGATGATCTGGTTGGTGACGTGCGGTCCGTAAAAGTCCGACGTGTCGATGTGATTCACGCCTGCCGCGACCGCCTCCCGCAGGACAGCCACCGCCGCGTCCGGATCCCTCGGTGGCCCGAAGACCCCCGGCCCGGCCAGTTGCATCGCCCCGTAACCGATCCGGTGGACCGTCGTCGACGTCCCCCCAAATGCGAACCGCCCGCCCGCAAGTCTTCCGCCCATCCCCAATGCTCCTCTCGCCGTTTGACCGGCGGCATGGGACCTGCTACACTCCATTAACTACACCGTCAAGTTTAATGAACTTAACCGTCAAGTCAAGAGAGTGTGTGCGATGAAGTCCGAGGAGACCCCCTTCCGGTCGCTGTCCCGGGCCGAGCGCCGGGAGCGGATTCTCTGGGCCGCGAAGGAAGTCATGATGGAGAAGGGAGTGGACGAAGCGAGCATGGACGACGTGGCGGCGTGCGCCGGGACCACGAAGCCCACGGTCTATGCGCACTTCAAGTCGAAGGACGAGCTTTTCGCGGCCGTCGCTGATCTGATCAAGGGGCTGTTTCTGGGGAAACTGGGAAACCCCGAAGTGTACTCGTCGGATCCCGTGGAGGCAGTGGCCCTGTTCTGCGGGCGGTTTGTGGAGTTGACTTGCTGGCAGTCCGCGATCGGGTATCAGCGGGTGGCGCTGGCTGCCGCGGTTCGGTCGCCGATGATCGCCGCGACCGTTTACCAGACGATATTTGGCGGGGCCTGCGCCTCGCTGGCCGACTACCTTCGTGCCCGGAAGCTGACCCGGACCCCGGATCGAGACGCGGAGTTTGTCCTGGCAGCGACGTCATGGGTTCCCATGATGCGGCATCTCTACGGGCTGGACGAGCCATCTCCGGAGATACCGGGTCCCCAGGGGATCCCGGGACGGGTTGACATGAAGAAAATCCGGGAGGCCGTGAAGCTGGTCGCGACGACCTGGAAACTCTCCTGAGGATCGTGCGGCAGGGCCGTTGCGCTAGGATGCGGCGCCTGGATCACTCGGGCCGTAGAGGACCGCGACGAGTGCGTACAGCCGGGCCAGCCGGATGAGGTCGTCGATGGAGGCCCACTCCTCAACCGTGTGCTGGCCGCCGGCCCTCGGGCCGTGGGTGATGGCTGGGATCCGGGCACGAGCGAAGAAGGTATTGCCGTCGTCCGCGATCGGCTTCGGGCCGGTCGGTAGTGTTCGGCCAGAGATCACCTGGTGCGCTTGCTGGAAGATCCCGACGAACGGATGAGCCGGATCGAGGGTGAAGGCATCGCGGACGAATCGGTAGGTGAGGTCAACCTCGGCGCCCGAGTCTCGGGCGAGCTCGTTGGTGAGAGCTCGGAACTCGCTCTCGACGGTGGCGGCGTCGGTCCCGGGAATCCATCGACGGGTCCCTTCCAGACGGCAAATCTGGGGAAATCCGTTATAGATATCTCCGGCGTGGATCTGGCCGACGAAGGTGCTGGCGCGGCCGGCGATCGGGTGGACCTCGGCAGCGAGGCGGCCGTCCAGCCGGGCGAGCCGTGCGACCAACTCGGCGCCGGCCTCGATGACGCTCGGTTCGTTGGTGGGTCGAAGCACCTCGTGGATCGGCAGACCTGGGCGCCGGATGACGGCCTCCCAGCAAGCCAGCCCGCGCCCGGCGACGGGGAGGCGGTCGCCGAGCGGCTCGGGGATCAGTACCGCCTCGCCGACGATGCCTTCGTCGATCATGTGGTCGAGTTGCTGGCCATGGCCCCAGGGAGACTCATGGAGGTCGTGAGCCGTCAGGAGGATCGCGCCGGCAGCCAGGGCACCGGAATCGCGTACGGCCAGCATGGCCTCGACGGCGGCGGCCAGTCCGCCCTTCATGTCTGAGGCGCCACTGCCGGTCAGGAGATCGCCGTCGACCCTGGGCGGGACGAACGGCAGGTGGACGGTGTCGAGATGGCCTTCGAACTGGAGCGTCCGACCGGGCGAGGCGGCCGAGAGCCGGGCGACAACCGCAGGCGCATTGGGGTGGCCGGCCTCGGGCCGTTCGACCGAGAAGCCCTCGTCGGCGAGGATCGCGGCGAGAACATCGGCCGCATCTCCGGCCCGGCCCGTCGGGCTAGGCGCGGCGATCAGTCGCTCGGCGATGGAGAGAAGCCGACGGCGATCCACGAACGTTCCGAGATTGCCGGCCATCGATGCGAGAATCACGCCGAATCGCTCCTCTGGTCGGGGATGGGACCATACCTCCCCGATGATTGCGGAGCGCGCTCGACGTAGCAAGCCCCGGGCCCGATTTTCAGCGGCCAGAATCCCTGTTACGAGTCCCATCTCCACATGCTTCGCGAGGACGAGAAGCGCGCGAGACCGGGAACAGAGGGCCGACTCCGGGAAGCGATTGCAAGCGTCTGCTCACAGTACGCCAATAGTCTTCACGACCACAATCGGCCCGATATGCTGCGGGCGTACTGGCGGCAATCTCGTGTTGAGCGCGGGGAGTCTCCGGATTTGCGGATTGTCCCGCCGGATCATCAAGAGCGACATCCCTTCGGCGGTCCGACGCTTTCTGAAAGACGTGCTTGTCGCCCTGCGACGGACGGGCAACACTCCGCGGCCTGCCCTCTCTGCGATACCCGATTGGACGGCGACGATCGCAGACTCACCTTTCCACGACGCGGATCTTGTAAGGACCGATCAGGATCTCGTCGCCGGCCCCCGGAGACCTGGCCGTGCCACGGCGGATGGGAGTTCGTCCATTCACGATCAGATAGGTTCCGTTCGTGCTTTCGAGGTCTTCGAGCCAGAAAGGCCCATCGGTGGCGATGAGGCGTGCATGACGCTGGCTGACCCATTCGTCACCCGAGAGTGCGATGTCGCATTCGGCACCGGCTCGCCCGATGCGTGTCCCGCGCTCGTCGCGCTTGGTCAGCGGGAAACTCAGATAGGGGCGTGCGTCGGGCCCGATGAGGTCGAGGAATCCGAGCGGGACGAGAACGCGGCTCTGAAAGACCTCGCCGTCCCCGGCCCGAAGGGGGACGATTGGGGAAGCTGGTTCGGCGTGCCGGAGTTCCAGGACGTGGCGTCCGATACGGAAGCGGGTGTGGGGTGTCACGGCTTCGCGGTGACCTGGCTGGAGCCTTCGGTAGACGCCGTTGAGCGATTCCAGCGGCTCGAGGATCAGTTCATCGCCCACGATCACGAACTGGAGATGCTCTTCGGCGAGGCCATCCGTGATGGTATCGGAGGCCTGGAACGTCGCACGGCCCACCACTTTCCCGGCTCGGCCGACCTCGCCCAGGTAAAGCCATTCGCCGATCGACTTATCGAAGAATTGCACGATCGACTTACCTGCCGAGGATGCGCGAATACCGGAAAAACAGTTCTGAGTATGTTCGATGGCTTCCGCGGGTTCGGTTCGTCGTTCGAGGGGGGCCCGCCGGGCAATGGCGGCGGGAGGTGGAGAGTCGATCGGGGTATCCGAGTGGCTTTCCAGGGGTTCCGGGAGTGGCGGCGTGAAGAGCGCCGATGGCGCGGCAAACGTTTCCGCCGGCAGGGGTCTGGCGATTTCGGGAGACCGTTCCGAGCCCGGACGAAGGTCGCGTAGCGGACCCGGACCGGGACGATGGCCGGGTCGGGGCGGGAGGTTGAGCTCGCCCGTCATGTCATCGAGGGGACGTTCGAGCGGTAGCGAGGGCTCCAGGGAGCGCGCTGGCGTCTTCCCGGAATGCGGCACTTCCTGTTGCGACCGCGGTTCTAGCCTGGGGTGGCGCCGGTCATCCTGGGCTGGGCCGGATCCGATCGGGGACGTCGAGGAGCGACGGGCCGACGGCGGCGGCATCGTTGCCAGGTCGTCCAGGCGGATCTCCCCGGGGGAGATCGGATCGCTTTCGGGCGGGCTGACAGGCCGAGCCGAGGGTCGAGGCGGGACGGGTGGCGGTCCGGCGGCACGCGGATCGGTCGCAGGTCGGGCCGCGTGCCTCGGGGGCGCGGCACTGGAACCCTCGATGATCTGCTTCACGACGTTGCGCGGCAATCCGATCGTGCTCATCTCGTCGTCGCTCGGATCCGCCATGGCGCCCCCCGAAACTTTCCAGGCCTTTCCCTTCTGGGACCGGCTTGAAGACCATCCTCGTACTCTATTTCTCAGGCTGTCGCCGCGGGAGGTTCCTCTTTGACCCTTCCGCGGTTGCTTGATTATACTCATCACCGCTCGACATGGTCAAAACGTGGCGAGCGATGATCGATTGGTCCGTTCCGTACGATGTCGGCCGGTATGTGACCAGGAATGAAGCCGCTCGCCTTGGGCGAGGAGTTCAACGCGCCGATCGGTCCGATACCTCCTTCGGCCCGCTCCGATCTGCATCCGGCCCGTCGAGGAACCAAGTCATGGGCGTCGACTCCGCATCCTTGATCAAGACGCTGAATCCGACCTGCCTCGGCGGCCTCGATGGGGCCGCGGCCCTTTGTTTCTCGCGGACGAATCCGACCGTGGAGATCGAGCACTGGCTAAGCAAGCTCGTGGAGGCGCCGAATACCGATCTGACCCGGATCTTCACGTTCTTCGAGGTGGATTCGGCCCGCGTGGTGCGAGACCTGACCCGGGTGATCGATCGGTTTCACACCGGTAACCAGCGGACGCCGACCCTCTCTCGGAAGATCGACGAACTCATCCGGTCCGCCTGGGTACTGGCCTCAGTCCAGTACGGGACGCGGAAGATTCGGTCGGGCGTGCTGCTGCTGGCGCTACTGGACGACGACGACCTCGGCCGGCTGGCTCGCGAGTCCTCGCGCGAGCTGGCGAAGATCAAGGGTGAGGTTTTGCAGGCGAACCTGCTGAAGCTGGTGGCCGGGTCGGCCGAGGACGAGGGAATGCCATCCGAGGGGGGCGGCGTTGCTGCGCGGCCGGGCGCCACGACTTCCGGGAATGTGGGGGGGGTTAGCCGGACGCCGGCGCTCGACCAGTACACCGTTGACCTTACCGAGCGGGCGCGTCGGGGTGAGATCGATCCAGTGATCGGCCGCGAGGCCGAGGTCCGGCAGATGGTTGACATCCTAATCCGACGTCGCCAGAACAACCCGATCCTCACGGGCGAGGCGGGGGTTGGCAAGACGGCTGTGGTCGAGGGTCTGGCGCTCCGGGTTGCGCAGGCTGACGTTCCGCCGCCACTCAAGGATGTCGCGCTCCGGACGCTCGATCTGGGGTTGCTCCAGGCCGGAGCGGGCATGAAGGGAGAGTTCGAGAACCGGCTCCGGCAGGTGATCGACGAGGTCAAGGCTTCGCCGGTCCCGATCATCCTCTTCATTGACGAGGCCCACACGATGATCGGGGCAGGGGGTCAGGCTGGTCAGAATGACGCCGCGAACCTCCTCAAGCCGGCCCTGGCCCGCGGTGAGCTGCGTACGATCGCCGCGACCACCTGGGCCGAATACAAGAAATACTTTGAGAAGGATGCCGCACTGGCGCGCCGGTTTCAGGTTGTGAAGGTCGAGGAGCCCGACGAGGAGCGTGCGATCCGGATGATGCGCGGGATCGCGCCGACTTTGGAGCGACATCACGCTGTTCGAATCCTTGACGAGGCGGTGGAGAGCGCCGTGCGGCTCTCGCATCGGTATATTCCGGCCCGTCAGCTTCCGGACAAGTCCGTTAGCCTGCTGGACACAGCGTGCGCCCGGGTGGCGATCGGCCAGAACGCGACCCCGCCCGCGATCGAGGACGCCCGCCGTCGGATCGACCAGTACCGGCTCGAACTGGAGATCCTCGACCGAGAGGAGGCGACAACCGGCCGGCACGCCGAGCGAATCGCTGAGGTTCGCCAGGCTCTCGACGCCGAGCTCGCTCGGCTGGCCGACCTGGAGGCGAGGTGGGACGACGAGCGAACGCGGGTCGAAGAGGTCCGAGCCCTGGCAAAGTCGATCGAGACACGCTACCTGGAGGAACAGAAGCAGGCGGTCGAGGCTGGCGGCGAGGCGATGCATCGGCCCTCGGCCGAGCTCGCCGCGATGCAGGCCGAGCTTCTCGCCAAGATGGACGCTCTCCGCGAGGTTCAGGGTGAGTCGCCGCTTTTGCAGGTCTCCGTCGACGCCCAGACGATCGCCGAGGTGATTGCCGGCTGGACGGGTATCCCAGTCGGCAAGATGCTCGCGAATGAGATCCAGACCGTCCTGAATCTCGGCCCGAAGCTGGGGGAGCGCGTCATCGGCCAGTCGCATGCGATCGACGCGATCTGCCAGCGGATTCGGACGGCCCGCGCCAACCTGACCGACCCGCGACGCCCGATCGGCGTCTTCTTGCTGGTTGGGCCCAGCGGCGTCGGCAAGACCGAGACCGCGCTCTCGCTGGCCGATGCCCTCTACGGCGGCGAGCGGAACCTGATTTCCATCAATATGTCCGAGTACCAGGAGGCGCACACGGTCTCCAGCCTGAAGGGCTCGCCGCCGGGCTACGTCGGCTACGGCGAGGGAGGGGTACTGACCGAGGCGGTCCGCCGCCGACCGTACAGCGTCGTTCTGCTTGACGAGGTCGAGAAGGCCCATCCCGACGTGCTTGAGCTCTTCTTCCAGGTCTTCGACAAGGGAACGCTCGAAGACGGTGAGGGGCGCGAGATCGACTTCAAGAACACGGTGATCCTGCTCACCTCCAACGTGGGGACCGACACGATCCTCAAGGCCTGCGCCGATCCTGAGACCGCCCCCGGGCCCGAGGACCTCGCTGAGCTGATCCGCCCCGACCTGCTCGGAGCGAGGTCGGAGCGGGGCGTCGAGATCTTCAAGCAGGCGTTCCTCGGCCGGCTCATCGTGGTTCCGTATTACCCGATCAGCGACGCCATCATGCGGCAGATTATCCAGCTCCAGCTCG
>DAHZZC010000206.1 GCA_027435495.1 Planctomycetales bacterium | reverse complement strand
CCGCGCGAGTCGACGCTCACCATCCGGGTTGTTGCTCCGATGCGGGCCAGGTCGATCCGACTGGCCGAGCGGATGGGGGTCTCGGTCCGGACAGCCCGCCGCGCTGCACGTGACCTGGACCGCCGTCGGCTTCAGTTTGACCGAACGATGCACCGGGCTCGTTCCAACGACCCGCACAACTTCGACCTGGTGATCGACTCGGAGGGCCTTGGCCTGGAGATTGCCGCGGAGGTGATTGCCCGGGCGGTCGAGGCGGGTCGCCCTCGAGCACCAGGCCCCTCGGTCCGATCCACGAGCGCCGAGCCGCCCGCTCCGCCCGATCGTCCGGCGCCGGCCGAGGTGCCGGCCCTCCCCGCGGCCGGACCAATCGCGGTTGCGACCCCAGCGCCGACAGCCTCCGGTCCCGGTAAGAGCCCCTGAGAGCTTGTATAGAATCGATTGAAGATGATGGATTCTTCAATCTTGGGAGCTTCCATCCGGTGGCTTCACCTTCTCGGACGACCGCCGGAAGATCGCGAAACAAGCCGACCCCAGGCCCAGGGCGGAAGATCCCGCCCGAAGCCCAGGGCCGGTCGAAGGCCGAGCGAAACAATCAGAAGATCGTCGAGGATGACGGCGTCACCCCAACAACGGTTCCCGAAGCCGGGATCGGGAAGGCGTAGTTGTTCGGCGTCGAGACGACCCCGGCCGGCGGCAGGCCGGCCAGCGGCGGGCCGACAACCTGGAACTGCTGGAGTAGCGTCCCCCTCGGCTTCAACTGCTGGAGCTGCCCGTATGGGTCGACCACCAGCCCGAGGTAGAACTTCCGCGGGCTGACCGGGAGCGTCACCGCCGGGCCGGTGAACGTCACCGAGTTCTGCGGCGGATTGACCGTCTGGGTGAAGGCGGCAAGCAGGCCGCCGGTCCCAACCTGCGACGAGGCGGGAATGCTGCTGGTGATCGAGTACAGCGCCACGATCGAACTGCCGATCGTGAAATGCTTCGTGGTCGAGGCAACCAGCGCCACCTGGACCGGCCCGGTCGTCGGCGCCGTCCCGGCGTTGACCACGGTGATCGTCGGCGCGATCGTATCCCCAGGCTGCATCGACGGCGGGATGAACAGACCGGTTGCCTGGATCTCTGGCAGGGCCTGGCTCACAAGGTGGACCGGGATCGGCCGGCTCACGTTATTCGCGTAATTCGATTCCAGAACCGATCCGGTCGAGTTTACATCAAGATGAACATAAAATTTCCCATGGTTGGAGAACCCGGCCGGGCGCGACGGGAGCGTGAACGATTCGGCGATTTGCTCGAAGTTGTTCTGCCCGATCGAGGGAGCCTGGAAATTCCCGACCGTCACGGGATGCCGGAGCGACTTGGTCGGCGTGATGATCACCGAGACCGTCGATGGGGGCGCTGCCGCCGTGCTGAGGCTGCCGGGCGCCTGTGCCAGCGGGTCCGTGACGGTGGTTGTCGCCTGGTTGACGATTGTGGCGATGATGCCGAACTGGCCGCCCCAGGCGGCGTGGTTGCCGGCCGATCCGGAAATGGTCAGATCCGGGAGCGAGAACCCCAGCGGATTGCCCGTCATCACTTCGCGCGACTCCAGCCGCTCCGGCGCGGGGAGGGCGGTCCGGCGTCGGGCGCGTGGCCGATGGCGCAGGCTTCGAGGGTCTATGGAGAACACCGGGAACCTCCCTGCGGACGGGATCGACGCCGGCCCCGCGATCGATTCGATGCAGACGGGAGAACCGGACCGGGCCCCGACCGGGAACACGGTTGATTGCGCAAGAATGCCGACCGCGACTCCACCCGACCGGACGACACCCGAGGCGACCGTCCGAGGGGCGAGCACTTCTCGTCTATGTTGTCGTCCGTATCGGCGGCTAAATTGGCCCCAATACGCTGATCCGGATCGATCGGGGTCGCGTCGTGAAAGGTATCGCGTCCGCAACGCGGTTCCGGCTTCCGTCGCCTGTACCGATTGGATCTCGGGGCGCGGTCGTCCCGGCATTCTCATTGGCCCGGGGCAATCGCGACTCCGCAGCCGGACACAAATTATGATACAATTCCCGCGCCCGAAAGTCCCCTGAGGTCCGAGGAGGTCCGATCTCGTGCGCTGGTCGAATGCTCTGATCCCAACGTTGAAAGAGACACCGGCCGACGCCGTGGCCCCGAGCCACGTGCTTTTGCTGCGCGCGGGGATGATCCGCCAGCTCGGCGCGGGGACCTACACCTACATGCCCCTGGGCCTCCGCGTCCTGCACAAGGCGATCCGGATCATCCGCGAGGAGATGGACGCCGCAGGGGCGCTCGAGGTCCTGATGCCGGCGCTTCAGCCGGTCGAGCTCTGGAAGGAGTCGGGCCGATTCGAGGCCTACGGCGACCTTCTGATGAAGCTCACAATCAGCGGCAACCATCAGATGGCCCTCGGGCCGACTCACGAGGAAGTCATCACCGACCTCGTCCGAGACCTCGTCCGGTCGTACAAGCAGCTTCCGATCACGCTCTACCAGATCCAGACGAAGTTTCGCGACGAGCCCCGGCCCCGTTTCGGGATCGTGCGCACGCGCGAGTTCGTCATGAAGGATGCCTACAGCATCGATGCTAACCTCGGCCAGCTCAACACCAGCTACGAGAAGATGTACGAGGCTTACTGCCGGATCTTCGACCGGTGCGGCGTGCCCTACGTCATCGTCGAGGCCGAAAGCGGTCCGATCGGGGGCGACTCGTCGCACGAGTTCATGGTCCCCTGTTCGACCGGCGAGGATACCGTCATCTTCTGCGAGAAGTGCGGTTACGCCGCCAACCAGGAGCGCGCCGAGGTCGGTCAGGACGTGGCGAAGTCCCCGACGCCGAACGCCCCGTTGCCCGCCCTGGAATCGGTCGCGACCCCTGGCAAGAAGACCATCCGCGAGGTCTGCGAGTTCCTCGGCGTGGCCGAGGCGACCTCGGCGAAGCTGCTCGTCTACCTGGCCGACGGCCAGCCGGCCGCGGCGCTCCTTCGGGGCGATCACGAGCTGAACGAGGCGAAGTTCCGCCGGGCGCTCGGAGTCTCCACCGTCGTTCCGGCCGACGCTCCGACGATCGAGAAGGCCACCGGCGCGCCGATGGGATTCCTGGGACCGGTCGGGATCAAGATTCCCATGTTGATCGACCGGGCGATTGCGGCGATGCCGACGGTCGTGGTCGGCGGCAATGCGGTCGACGTTCACCTCAAGGGGGTCGTCCCCAGCCGCGATTTCCCGATCGACCGACTGCACGACCTT